>VGPA01000008.1 GCA_016875665.1 Chloroflexota bacterium
TCGGTGTCAACGTTCATCACGTTCGCGCTGGTCGGTACCACCACCTTCGCGCCGATCTTCACCAGGTCCTCGAGCAGCTCGACGTCCTGTGCGTAGAGCGCCATGCCGGGGTGCACGTGGGCGTAGCCGATCTCGACCATGTCGTCGGCGCCCAACGCCTCGCCGAGCTGGACCAGCCCCTCCATCGCGCGGCGCTGCGCTTCGCCGCGCTTGCCCTCGAGCATCTCCTGTTCGTCGCGGGTGAGCCTCACCTGTCGTCCCTCCCCCGGCCAGCGTGGGTATGCTAGCCGATAACGATGGCTGACACCGCAGATGTAGTGCTCATCGGGGCCGGCGTGGTCGGCTCCAGCATCGCGTACCACCTCGGCAAGCGGGGCGCGGGAAAGCGCGTGGTCGTGATCGAGAAGAACACGATCGCGTCGGGCACGACCTCGGCCGCCGTCGGCGGTATCCGCGGCCAGTTCTCCACCGAGATCAACATCCAGTTCTCGCTCGAGTCCATGCGGTTCTGGAAGCGCTGGCAGGACGAGATCGGATTGCCGATCGGCTTCGAGCAGATCGGCTATGTGTTTCTGGGGCAGACCGCCGACGAGGCCCGTGTGTTCGAGCGGAACGTCGCGCTCCAGAACCGGATGGGTGTGCCGTCGCGGCTGATTTCGAAGGGCGAGCTGAACGAGCTGGTTCCCGGCATCTTCACCGACGACCTCACCGCGATCGCGTACAGCCCTGAGGACTCGCGCGCCACGCCAACCGACGCGACCGCCGCGTACGCCAAGCGCGCGCGGGAGATGGGCGTGCGCATCCTCGAAGGCACATCGGTCACCGCCATCGCCGTCCAGGGCGGCAAGGTCCGCGCCGTCCAGACGTCGCAGGGCAGGATCGAGACGCCGCTCGTGGTGAACTGCGCCGGACCATGGGCGGGCAAGGTCGGCGAGCTCGCCGGTGTCGACGTGCCGGTGAAGCCGTACCGCCGCGAGATCTTCATCTCCGAGCCCTTTGCGGAGCTGCCCGCGCACATCCCGAACGTGATCGACCTGCATGTCGGCTGGTACTGCCTGCGCGAGGGCGCGGGCCTGCTGATGTCGGGGATGAAGGACGAGCACTCCTCGTTCGACGTCTACGTGAACTGGCAGAGCCTCGCGACCGTCGGCGAGTTCGCCGTCCACCGCATTCCGCAGCTGGCGGGCGCCTCGTGGGGCAAGCGCGCCTACGCCGGGCTGTACGACGTGAGCCCCGACGACCACGCGATCCTCGGCCCCGTCCCGGAGGTCGAGGGCTTCCTTCTCGCGACGGGCTTCTCGGGCCACGGCTTCCAGCACAGCCCCGCCACAGGACGCCTGATGGCGGAGCTCATCCTCGACGGACATGCGACCGGGATCGACATCGCGCCCCTCGCCGTCACACGCTTCGCGAAGGGCGAGCTGCTGCGCGAGCCATTGACCGCACACGCTGGCTCGATGAGCGGGTAGGAGGATGCAAGCCTTGAGCGAGATCGACGACCTGCGCGCCGAAGTCCGTCGGCTCTCCGACCGCGAGGCGATCCGCGATCTCTTCTCCACGTTCGCCTCGGGCATGGACGCGCAGGACTGGGACGTCATCGAGAGCGTGTGGGCGGACGACGCGGTGTTCGACCACAGCCAGTTCCGCTGGGACGGCATGAACGAGGACGTATGGGACGGGAAGGCGCACATCATGCGCAAGACCAAGGAGGGCGTCTCCCGCCACTTCACCTCCCACCACATCATGACCAACATCCGCATCGCCCTCGACGGCGACAAGGCGAAGGCGACCGTCTACCTGCACTCGGTGCACCTCGACGACCCGTCGAAGCCCGCCGAGCACGGCGACCACGGCGCCTGGTACGTGGCGGAGCTGAGGCGCACGCCGCAGGGCTGGAGGATCTCCTACCTCATGCACTTCCCGATCTGGTTCGGCGGGATCCAGCAGCCGAGCGGCCCGACCACCGCCGAAGCCGTGCGGAGGTTGCGCGAGCACCTCAGATAGCGGGTATCGGCTGTCGCCGCCGCGGACCGCTTAGGGGTTCGCCGCGCCGATCCTGGCCATGATCGCCGCGGCCACCTCCGTGGTCGACGCGGTGCCGCCGACGTCCATGGTGTGCGGCCCGGTGCGGGCGACGCTCTCCAGCGCGCGCATGAGCAGGCGCGCGGCCTCGGCCTCCCCGAGGTGCTCCAGCATCATCACCGCGGCCCACACCGTGGCCATCGGGTTCGCGACGTTCTTCCCGGCGATCGTCGGCGCCGAGCCATGGACCGGCTCGAACAGCGATGGGTACGTGCGTGTCGGGTCGAGGTTGGCGGACGCGGCGAGCCCAAGCGAGCCCTGGAGCGCGCCGCCGAGGTCGGTGAGGATGTCGCCGAAGAGGTTGGAGGCGACGACGACGTCGAGGGTCTCGGGGTTGAGGATGAAGCGCGCGGCGAGCGCGTCGATCAGGTAGCTGCTCACCGTCACGTCCGGGTAGTCCTTCGCGACGCCGTTCACCGCCTCGTCCCATAGGACCGCCGAGTACTGGAGCGCATTCGACTTGGTCGCCGAGGCGAGGGTCCGCTTGCGCGACCGCGCGAGGTCGAACGCGTAGCGGGCGATCCGCTCGACGCCGCGCCGCGTGTACACCGCGCTCTGGATCGCGACCTCGTCCGGCGTGCCCCGGTAATGCCGGCCGCCAAGACCGGCGTACTCGCCCTCCGCGTTCTCGCGCACCACGAGCATGTCGACGGTCTCCGGCGAGCCGCGGCGCAGCGGCGATGCGATGCCCTCGAGAACGCGAATCGGGCGGAGGTTCACGTACAGCTGAAACTGCTGCCGGATCGGCAGGAGCAGGCCCCACAGGCTGACGTGGTCCGGCACCCCGGGGAACCCCACGGCGCCGAGGAAGATCGCGTCGTGCTGGCGCAGGATGGCGAGCCCGTCCTCGGGCATCAGGCTCCCGGTCCGGTGGTGGCGCTCGCACGACCAATCGAGGTCGGTCGTTCTGATGCCGAAGGAGCCGGTCACCTCGCCCACGCGGCGTAGCGCGGCGAGGCCGATCGGCACGACCTCGCGGCCGATGCCGTCACCGGGGATCGCCGCGATCGTGTGGGTTCGCGTCACAGGAGCACCTTTCCAGGATTCATGATCCCGAGCGGATCGAACAGCGACTTGATCCGGCGGTGGAGCGCCAGCGACGACGGGCCCAGCTCGTCGATCAGGGCTTCGCGCTTGAGCAGTCCCACGCCGTGCTCGCCGGTCACGGTGCCGCCGAGCGCGAGCGCGGCGGCCATGATGTCGTCGAACGCTGCGCGCGCCGCGCGCTCGGAGGCGGGGTCGGACCGGTCGAACAGGATGGCCGGATGCATGTTGCCGTCCCCCGCGTGGCCGAACGTCGCGATGGTCACGCCCTGCCGCTCCGCGACCCGCTCGATCGCGTCGATGAGCTCCGGGACGAGGCTGCAGGGCACCGCGACATCCTCGGCCAGGACGGTGCCGTTGCGCCGAAGGGCGACGCCCGCGAGCCGGCGCGCGCGCATGAGCATCTCGCTCTCCGCTTCCGACTCGCCGCGCACCACCAGGGTCGCCCCCGCGGCGGTGCAGCGTTCCTCGATCAGCCGCAGCTCCTGGTCGGCCACCTCGCCTGGCGCGTCGGACCGGATGACGAGCAGCGCCGCGGCGTCGGGATCGAGGCCGAGCGGCTGCATGGTCTCGATCGCGCGCAGCGTGTTGCGGTCGAGCAGCTCGAGCAGCGCGGGGACGAGCGTGGACCGCACCGCCGTCACGGCCTGGCCGGCGGTACGAAGGGTGGCAAACGAGGCGACGAGCGCGCGGCCGGGTGGGGGCAGCGGCCGCAGGCGGAGCGTGGCCTCCGTGATCACGGCGAGCGTTCCTTCCGATCCGACCAGGAGGGCGGTCAGGTCGTACCCGGCGACGCCCTTCACTGTGCGCCGGCCGGTGCGCACGATCTCCCCGTCGGGCAGGACGGCTTCCAAGCCGAGCACGTAGTCGCGAGTCACGCCGTACTTCACGCAGCACAGGCCGCCGGCGTTCGTCGCGAGGTTGCCGCCGATGGTCGAGCGCTCGTACGAGGCCGGGTCCGGGGGGTACGCGAGACCGTGCTCCGCCGTCGCCGCCTTGAGCTCGGCGTTGACCACACCCGGCTCGACCCGGGCGACCATGTCGACCGGATTCACCTCGACGATGCGGTTCATCCGCTCGAGCGACAGGACGATGCACCCGTCGACCGCGTTCGCTCCACCGGCGAGGCCCGAGCCGGCCCCGCGCGGCACCACCGGGATGCGCTGGGCGCTCGCGATCCGCAGCACCGCGCTCACTTCCGCCGTCGTCCGCGGCCGCACCGCGGCCCGGGGCGGCGGGGGATGGAGGAGCGCGGCCTCGTCGCTGCGGTACCGCTCGAGCGCGTCCGGGTCGCTCACGACCCCGTCGGGCACGGCCGCGCCGAGGGCGGCGAGGAGATCCATGCGCGCGACGGTAGCGCGCCCCGCCGCGGCTAGTGTCCGGCATGCTCCGCGTGCCCCGCCGCGCTCTGGTGGTCCGCTTCGTGCTTCTGCCGCGCGACCTCGACGCCGACCACGCCGGATTCGAGCCCGGTGCTCCTCAACCCGGGATGACCGGCAGGATCAGCCGCGACGGCCGGGCCGCGTCGTGGAAGACGGTCTGGTGCGCCACCCGCCACTCCGTCTCGAAGCCCACGCGGCCGCCCGTGTTGAGGTTGCGGTCGAAGCGCGGGAAGTTCGAGGACGAGATCTCCAGGCGGATCCGGTGGCCGCGCAGGAACGCGTTGGACGTGTCCCACAGCTCGATCCGGATCGCGTGGGGCGTGTTCGCGGGCAGGAGTTCCGGGGCGGCGAGCGGGTCGCGCGCGTAGCGCTGGCGGGCGATTCCCTCGCACAGGATGATCGCGCGGCCGTCCGGGTGGACGTCGACCAGGGCGGCCGTCCAGTCGGTGTCGGGCGCGTCGGTCATCGCCCAGATCTCGGCGATGATCGGGCCGGTCACCTCGAGATCGTGCTCGAGCGGCCCGGTGGTGAACGTCAGGACGTCCGGCCGCTCCTCGATCGCGCGCCGGTCCCGCGGGCCCCCGAAGTCGGCGGTCTGGTACTGCGCGCCCCAGGAGGGGACCGGGTCGTCGGGGTCGTATGTGAAGCGGGCCGGGGCGGCGTCAGCCGGAGGCGGCGACTCCAGCGAGAGGCCGCCGCCCGGCTGCAGGAACGCGTCGGTCCAGGCGGTCCGCGCGAGCGGCCACTCCCACTCGCCCCGCCAGCGGTTCGCGCCCATGACGAACAGCCGGACGGGCGGCTCCTCGTCCATGCCGTTCGCGACGCCTCGCAGCCGCGCGTCGTACCAGCGCAGGTGCTCCCCGATGTTGTCGCCGACGGCGTGCGCCCCGAAGGCGACGTCCTCGAACTCGCCGTTGGGCCCGATCGGCGCACGTCCCCACGGCGCGATCAGGTGGCTCCATGGCCCGACGAGGATCCGGGTGAGCCGGCGCGCCTCCTCGGAACGGGCCTCGCGCTTCCACCCCTGGAACACGGTCAGCGTCTCGTGGAGCAGCGAGTCGTACCAGCCGGTCATGAAGTAGGCCGGCACGTCCACCTCGCCGTAGCGATGGCGCAGCGAGTAGCGCGACCACCACTCGTCGTAGCGGTCGTGCTCGACGACGCCACGGTAGAACTCCAGCGGGTAGCCCACGTGCGCCTCGATGACTGTGCGCAATGGCAGGTGGCGCTGGACCGCCGCCTGGTCGAGCAGCGCCAGCGGCTCGGTCTGCATCGTCCGCCCGATCATGTTCGCGAAGTACAGGGCCACGCTCCAGTGCAGCGCTCCCGAGATGCGCATGTGGCCCCAGTTGTCCTGCTGGCTCGCGATCGGCACAAGCGCCTTGAGCGCAGGTGAGCGCAGCGTGGCCGGCAGCGTCTGCGTGAAGCCCGGGTAGGACAAGCCGAACGTGCCGACCTGGCCGTCGCACCAGGGTTGCCGGCCCACCCACTCGTGGGTGTCGAAGCCGTCGTTCAATTCGCACATGTATGGGTCCCAGATCCCGTCGCTGTCGTGGCGGCCGCGGCAATCCTGAGCGACCACCGCGTAGCCCGCGTCCACGAAGGGCTCAATCCAGGAGAGGTAGCGCCGGTCCGCATTGTTGAAGATGTTCCGGATCAGCAGCGCCGGGAATCGCTCGCCCGTCGGCGGCAGCCAGACGTCGGCGGAGAGGTTGATCCCGTCGCGCATCGGGACCGCCTGGTGGAGCAGCAGCCTGCGGCGGATCGTGCTCATGCGCGAATGACCTCCGTCGACCGCGCTCCCTCTACCGGCGGGGAGATCCATGCGCGCGACGGTAGCGCGCTCCGCCGCGGCTAGTGTCCGGCGTGCTCCGCGTGCCCCGCCGCGCTCTGGTGGTCCGCTTCGTGCTTCTGCCGCGCGACCTCGACGCCGACCACCCCGGACTCGAGCCCGGTGGTGCACTTCTCGGGGTCGCCGCCGCAGGCGCAGGCCAGGTTCACGAAGCCGGTGTAGTGCGGATCGAAGTGCTTGTCGGCAGCCCAGCGGGCCTTCTGCGGCGAGAGCCCCCACGACTCCCGGGTGGGGCGCGTGACCTCGACCACCTTCGCCGGGTCCATCAGCTCCAGTACTCCTGGGAGCGGTCCGGGTACGAGCAGCCGAGCGCCTCGGCGAGGATCGAGATCCAGCTCTTCACCGCGAGCTTCGGGGTGGAGAACTTCGACCACTCGCGCTGGCAGTAGTGCGCGTTCGGTGAGATGACGTCGGCGCCGCCGCGGCGCGCCGCCTGCTCCTCGAGCTCGCGCTTGACCTCCTCGCGCTCGGCGTCGGAGAGGAACGCGAGCACGCTCGGTCCGGCGGGCACATTGGTCTTGCAGGGTGCGCCCCGGGTCGGCGGTTCGACCATGCCGAGCACCTGGACGCCGGGGACGAGCGCGAGCATGCGCAGCTCGGCCTGGGTGGCCGCGTAGTGAACCGAGGACAGCTCCGGGCCGAAGCCCTCTACGAGCACGCGGTAGTCGAGGCGCTTGCGCCACGGGACCTTGTCTCCGAGCTCGAGCAGGCGCTGCTCGATGAAGGTGGACATGTGGACGTTCGTCATCCCGGGCGCGGCCTCGGGCACGCGCTCCGTGTACTCGGAGTACACGATCTGACACGAGTGGCACTGGTGGACGGCGGTCTTCGCGCCCCAACCGAGGAAGCGGTCGATCGACATCTGGCCCATCTTTTCGCCCGCGTCCCACTTGTCGCGCGTCTTGTAGATCTTGCCGCAGCAGAACTGGCGGCCCGAGCCGGCGGTGAAGGTCACGCCCAGCGCGCGCAGCACGCCCGGTATCTCCATCGTGATGTGGGGTGCGAGCTGCGAGCCGCACGACATGTTGACGAAGACGTCGACCGGCCGGCCGAACTCCACCTTCTGCTCGTGGATCCAGGTCATGTCGGTCTTGGGCACGAGGAGGTGACGGCAGTCGATCATCCAGTCGTAGAAGCCGGCGAAGTCGAAGGGCGCGTCGGGGACTTCCCACTTGGAGCCGTCGACGGTCTTGAACAGGAACTCGGCGAGGTTGTCCTTCTTCGGCGGGGTCGCCTCGCTGTTCAGGTCCATCGCCCAACCCCCAACGCGGTAGTGGTAGCGTCTATTACGAAATGAGCGACCAACTGGTGACGAGTGTTACCTAAGGGCCCCCGCCCGGTCAAGCACCGGCTGGACGAGCGTGTGGCCGAGGCGCGGGCCCGCCTGGCACCGAGCGAGCGTGCCGTCGCGGCGTTCTTCGTGGAGCACCGGGACGAGGCTTCTTTCCTCCCGGCGGCGGAGATCGCCCGGCGCCTCGGCGTCAGCAACGCGACCGTGATTCGCACGGCGCAGGCCCTCGGCTACCGCGGCCTACCGGACCTGCGCCGCGAGCTGGGCGAATCGTTGCGCGCGCGCGCCAACGCGATCGGGCGGCTCGGCAAGAGCCTCGATGCCCTGGCGGGCGGCGACCTGCTCGACCACTTCCTCGCGGACCAGATCGCGATCCTCGAAGAGGCGCGCCACTCCATCGCGCCGAAGGACCACGCCGCGGCGGTGGCGTTACTCGCTTCGGCGGAGCGCGTGCTCGTGTACGCCATGGGTCCGCTCGCGGGCCTGGCCGAGTACTTCGTCCGCACGCTCCGTCGCTTCGGCTGGTCGGCGCTGGTCATGTCCGAGCGGGGCATGGGCGTGGCCGACGAGCTCATGGAGTTGCGCCGCGGCGACGTCCTGCTCATGGTCGCGTTCGAGCGCGTGGTGCCGGACGTCGAGGTCGCACTCGATGCGGCGAAGGAGCGCGGCGTGAAGAGCGTGCTGCTCACGGACTCGCTCGGTCTCGCGCTGCGCGGCCGCTACTCGATCGGCCTCGCGGTGAAGCGCGGTGAGGCCGGCGGCTTCCCGCTCGTCGCGGTCGTGGTCGCCGTGCTGGAGTCGCTTCTCATGGGCATCGCCGGACAGGAGCGCACACGGACGGTGGCCGCGCTGCAGCGTCTGGACGCGCTTCGCAGGGAGATCGGCGAGGGCTGAGCCCCCGCCGGCTACAGCCAGTCGCGAGTGAAACGACCGACGGCTGTACAGCGAGGCGCGCAGCGCCGAAGTCTTACTTCTTGTCTTCCTTTTTCTCGGCCGCGGGTGCGGCCTTCGCGCCGGCCGCGGGTGCGGCCTTCGCTCCGGCCGCAGGCTTCGCCTCGTCGCCGGCCGCCGCGGCGGCCGCCGCCGGAACCGGCGTCGCCTCCTCGACCCGCGATTCCATCGCCTTGACCACGAGCTCGCCCGGGTCCGCGAGAAGGCGGATCTTCGTGATGTCGACGCGGAGGTCGCTCACGTGGATCGTGTCGTCCACCTGTGCGAGTGCGGACAGGTCCACGTCGATGCGGCGGGGGATGTCCTGGGGGAAGGCCTCGATCGCGATGCGCTCCATCGCGTGGAGGAGCACGCCGCCGTGCGTCCTGACGGCGGCCGACTCGCCGACCCAGTGCAGCGGGACCTCGGCGCGCGTCTTCTCGGTGAGGCTGACCCGCTGGAAGTCGATGTGGAGGGGTCGCCCGTTGACCGGATGGCGGCTCACCCCGTGGATGAGGGCTGGAACCGCCCCGCCCGGAAGCCCTTCGAGCGAAATCAGCGTCGTGCCACCCCAGCGGCGGTATGCGAGCTCGAACACGTGCGTGTCTGTTTCGAGCGGCGTGGACTCGCCGTGGCCGGCGACGACGCCGGGCAGCTTGCCGGCACGGCGCAGCCTGCCGACCTTCTTTCCGAGCAGGTCGCGCGGGCGCACGGTGAGCGTTTCTGCCATCCGAGGTCTCCCCTGTTAAGTCCCGATCAGCGAGACGACCCGCCGTCCGCGCGGACCGGTTGAGTGCCAAGCATAGGTGCGCTGAGCGAACCGCGCTCGGACCAGGCGTGTCCGTCTCGACGACAGTGGGCAGCGTATGTCCAACAGAGCGACAAGTCGCACAGAAAGCGCCCAAATATGGCAAGATGGGCTCGCAAGTGGCTGATCGTCTCCGCCTCGCGCTGGTGTTCCACCAGCACCAGCCGGCGGGGAACCCCCCGAGCGTCTTTGCAGAAGTGGCTGAGCGCGCGTATGCGCCGCTCGTCGCCGCTCTTTACAAGCACCCGGAAATCAGGGCGACGCTCCATTTCTCGGGACCGCTCCTGGACTGGCTCGAGAACAACCGCCCCGATGTGGTCGGCGACCTCTCGGACCTCATCCGGCGGGGACAAATCGAGCTCCTCACTGGCGGCTACCACGAGCCGGTCCTCGTGGGCGTGCCGCGCCGCGATGCGGTGGGTCAGATCCGCGCCCTCACCGACCGCATCACCGGCGTCTTCGGTCGCCGGCCCCTGGGCGCCTGGCTGACCGAGCGGGTCTGGGAGCCGCACGTGCCTTCGATCATGGCGGAGGCGGGCGTCGCGTACACCGTGCTCGACGACGAGCACTTCCTGCAGGCCGGCCTCCGCCGCCATGATCTCGGAGAGTCGTTCATCACCGAGGACCAGGGCCTTCCGCTGGTGGTCTTCCCCGGCTCCGTCCGACTGCGCTACCTCATCCCCTTCCGCGAGGTGCGCGACACGATCCGCGAGCTGCGCGAGCGGCACGAGCAGGGCGCGCACCTCGTCGTGTACGCGGACGACGGCGAGAAGTTCGGCGCTTGGCCGGGCACGTTCCAGCGTGTCCACAAAGACGGCTACCTCGAGCATCTGTTCACCGCGATCTCGCAGTCCGGCTTCATCCAAACCACCACGCTCGAGGACGCCTGGATCTTCCAGAAGCCGGCGAAGCGCGTGTACCTCCCGGGCGGCGCGTACCCCGAGATGAGCGAGTGGGCCCTCGAGGCGGGTGCGGCGCGCCGCTTCCAGCAGGCCCGCAACGCGCTGAAGGACAACGATCTCGCTTCTCTGGTCGCGCCGCCGCTCTGGCGCAACTTCTTCGCCAAGTACCCGGAGTCGAACGCGCTCCACAAGAGGATGCTCATGGTGTCCGAGGAGCTCGCCCGCCGCAGCATCCTCGACTCGTCCCCCGAGGTGCGCCACGCGCAGCACGCGCTCTGGCGCGCGCAGGGCAATGACGTCTACTGGCACGGCGTCTTCGGCGGCGTGTACCTGACGCACCTGCGGCACGACGCATACTCGTCGCTCCTCAAGGCCGAGCGGATGCTCGCCGAGCGCCGCGTCGCGTCCGGCGAGCAGCGCGACTACGACGTCGACGGGTACGACGAGTACCTGTTCCGCGGCAACGCGGGCTCGCTCTTCGTGCACGTCGAGGGCGGCACCGTCCTCGAGTGGGACATCTACGCGTCGGCGACCAACCTCGTCGACACGATCTCACGCCGGCCGGAGGCCGAGCACGAGGATCTCCGCCGCGCGGAGAAGGGCGGCAAGCTGAAGATCGGCAAGCCGACCGACAAGGAGAAGGAGTCGCGATCGCTCCACGAGGTCGTGCGGGCGAAGGAGAAGGGGCTCACGAAGCTCCTCGACTACGACTCCGCCCGTCGCGGCCTGTTCCAGGACTCGTTCCGCGTCGGCAAGGACGAGCCCGTGTCGCTCCACTCGGAGCGCTACCAGCTCACGCCGCAGCGCGAAGCGCGCACGGTCGCCATCACGCTCGAGGCGCCGTCCAAGGCGCTTGCCAGCATCCCGGGCCTCGGCATCCGCAAGGACTACCGCTTCGCCGACGAGGGCCTCGCCGCCGGCGTTCGCTACCGCCTGCGCAACGAGGGCGAGGACACGATCGCCTTCGGGTTCACCAGCACGCTCAACCTCGCGCTCATGCGGGAAGGCGCCACGGGGGACCTCATCACCATCGGCTCCAAGAAGGGCGCTCCCGGCAAGATGCTCGAGGCGCGCAACGTCACCGAGATCCAGATCCACTCCGAGACGCGCCACTTCGACGTCACCTTCGCCGTCGAGCCGGGCGCCGCGGTGAAGGTCGACTCGGTGTACGCGGTCGCGAACTCGGACGAGGGCTTCGCGAAGCTGTACGAGCAGACCGAGATCACGTGCACGTGGGACGTGAGCATCGAGCCCGACACGCACGTCGACCTCGAGATCCGCGGCACCGCCGTCGGCCAGATGGTCGAGCCCGAGGCGGTGCGCCTCCCGGCACGGCGCCGCAAAGCGGCCGCCTCCGGCGAAACGGGAACCCGCTCGAGGCGTTGACGCGGGTGTGAGCGTGCGAGGGGCGGCCGCGCTGATAATCCTCGCCGTCATCGTCAGCGCGCTCACCGGCGCCGTCGCGGGGAGCCTCGCCGCCCGGGGCGGCCTTCCCGAATTTTCGGTTCTCCCCTCGGACCTGCCGCTCCCGGTCGCGTCGCCCGTCACTTCGCCCCAGCCGGTTCGCAACCCGGGGAACGAGGCGATCCCCGATGCGGTGAAGACGCTGCTCCCCGGTGTCGTCACCGTCATCAACAAGCTCCCGAGCGGCGAGCCGCAGGGGAGCGGTTCCGGGTACGTGGTCGACGCGCAGCGCGGCTACGTGCTCACGAACAGCCATGTGATCACGAACGCGCGGAACAGCGCGCCGGGAGCCGCGTTCGACGCCGTGTTCGCCGATGGCCGCACGCTCGCCGCGCGGCTCGTCGGCCGCGACCCCCAGACCGACATCGCGGTGCTCCAGGTGCCGGCGCAAGGGCTGACCGCGCTTGCGCTCGGGAACTCGGATGAGGTGCCGCAGGGCGCGCAGGTCATCGCGATCGGGAGCGCGCTCGGCGAGCTGCGCAACAGCGTCACCATCGGGGTCGTCTCGGCGAAGGGCCGCCGCATGCCTTCGGAGACGCGGCCGGACCTGCTGCTGGAGGACCTGATCCAGACCGACGCCGCGATCAGTCCCGGCAACTCCGGCGGCCCGCTGATCTGGGTCGCCACGCGTCAGGTGATCGGCATGAACACGCTCGTCGTCCGCGAGCCCGGCGCCGAGGGGCTCGGCTTCGCCGTCTCGGCGAACACCGTGCGGCGGATCGCGGACGAGCTGATCAAGAACGGCGCGGTCGAGCGGGGGTTCATCGGCATCCAGTACCGCGAGCTCACGGCGCAGATCGCCCGTGCGCTGAGCCTGCCCGCACAGACCACCGGCGTGGTGCTCACGAGCGTCGGGGCGGGAACGCCGGGCGCCGCGGCGGGGTTGCGCCCCAACGACGTCCTGACGAAGGTCAACGACCAGGTGATCGACCCCAAGCATCCCCTGGCGACGGTGATGCTCGCGTACCGCGCCGGCGACCGGGTGCGCCTGACCGTGATCCGCGATAGAACTCAGGTCGTGGTCGAGGTGGCTCTGGGCCGCGCCTCCTGAGCGAGCGCGACGCTCGCCTCTACCTCGTCGCGGCCGCGCTTGGCGCGTTCGGCCTCGGCATCGTCTCCTTCTATCTGAACTTCCTCTATCGCGCCCTCGGCTTCGCCGAGACGCAGATCGGCGCGCTCGCCGCGTTCCAGGCGGTCGGCGCGCTCTCCGCGGCGTATCCGGGGTCGCGCTTCGCGGCGTCCCATTCGCGCCGTACCGCGCTCCTGGTGGGCGGCACGATCGTGGGCCTCGGCGTGGTCGGGATCCTCCTGCTGCCGACGTTCCCGCTCGTCGCGCTCGCCTGCGTCGTGCTCGGCGCGGGCGGCGTCCTTGTGGCATCGAGCGGGGCGGCGCTGCTCGCCGACGCCAGCCGCAGCCTCGCCCGGTTCCGTCTCTTCGGCCAGCGCGTCGCGATCTCGACGGGGTCCGCGTTCCTCGCGAGCGCGATCGCCGGGGCGCTCGCGGGTCCGGTCGCGCTCACGCTCGGCGTGCCGGAGCGCGACGTCTGGACGATCCGGGTGGTGACCGGCATCGGCGGGCTCATCGCGGCCGCGTCGATCGTTCCCACGCTCATGCTGCGCCGCGCGCGCATCGAGCCCGGCAGCCAGCCGCCCGCCGCGCGCTGGGATCTCCTCCGCCGCTTCATCGCGATCGAGGTGTGCTGGGGAATCGGGGCCGGGTCGTTCCTGCCGTTCCAGAACCTCTTCTTCGCCGACCGCTTCGGCGTGCCCTTCGCCGGCCTCGGCATCGTGCTCGGCGCGATCACGATGTCCGCGAGCCTGGGGTCGCTGTTCCACGCCCGGTGGGTCGTTCCGCTGCTCGGATTCCCGGGCTCCTTCACCGCCGTCGTGCTCGCCTCGGTACCGTTCGCCCTCGCCGCCGCCCTCGCCGGCGACATGGCGTTCGCGGCCGGGGCGCTGGCGGCGCGCGCGGCCCTCGTGTTCGGCGCCGCGGCGTCCCTGAACGCGTTCACGCTCTCCTCGTTCACCGCGGCGGAGCGCGTCGGCGCCTATGTCATCACCTCGATTGCCTACAACGCGTCGAACGCGCTCGGCGCGTTCTCATCGGGGTACGTGCGTGCGTGGCTCGGTGACGCGGGATGGATCGCCAACCTGGCCACGCTCGCGGTGTCCTACGCGTTGTCCGCGCTGCTCGCGCGGCGCCTCTTCGCGCAGCACCACCCGGGCGACGCGGTTGGCGCCCCCGGCGCATCTGCCCGAGACTCGCTTGGATGAGTCGAGAGACGAGCGGCTTCGCCGGGAGGAGCGAGTCGAGGCGGAGCCGGATCGGCGCAGATCGTCGATTGAAATGATGGAGACCGCTCGCGACGTCGTGGCCGCCGCGCTGCGCCCGGCGCTCGACGCCGCGTTCCCCGACTGGGCCGCGGGCGGCGCCGTGCTCGAGGTCGAGCGGCCCAAGGATCCGTCGCGCGGCGACTACGCGACGAGCGTCGCGCTGCGCCTCACCCGGCACCTGCGCAGGCCGCCGCTCGAGATCGCGAGAGCGATCCGCGACAACGTCGCGACCGGCGAGGCCGTCGCGGCGGTCGAGGTCGCGCCACCCGGCTTCGTCAACGTCCGGCTCGCGCCCGGCTGGCTCGCGCGGCGGGTGGAGACGATCGTCCGCGCGGGTCCCGCGTTCGGCCGCTCCACGGGTCTCGCCGGCCGCAAGGTGCAGATCGAGTACGTCTCCGCCAACCCCACCGGCCCGATGACGATCGCCAACGCGCGCGGCGGCCCGCTCGGGGACGTCCTCGCGAACGTGCTCGCGTTCGCCGGCGCGGACGTGCAGCGCGAGTACTACGTCAACGACGCCGGCACGCAGATCGAGGTCTTCGGCAAGACCCTCGCGGTCCGGTACCGCGAGCTGCAGGGCGCCACCGGCCTCGAGATCCCCGAGGGCGGCTACCGCGCCGAGTACATGATCGACCTCGCCCGGCAGCTGCGCGACGAGCTGGGTCCGTCGGTGGGCGATGGCGTCTCGCTCGAGGAGCTCGGCAGATTGCTCGCGCCGCGGGCGATCGCCATTCTGGTCGCCGGTCACCAGCGCGTGGCCGAGCGCTTCGGCATCCGCTTCGACCACTTCACCTACGAGACCGCACTCATGGCGTCGGGCTACTTCGGGGAGACCCTCGCCGACCTCCGGCGGCGTGGCGTGGTGGAGGACCGGGACGGCGCCGTGTGGCTGAAGACGCGGGAGCTCGGCGAGGACATCGACAGCGTGCTCGTGCGCAGCACCGGCGTGCCCACGTATTTCGGCGTCGACGTCGCCTACCACCGCCAGGCGCTCACCGATCGCGGCTTCGACCAGAAGATCGACATCTGGGGTGCGAACACGCACGGCCACGCGCGCCGCATGAAGGTCGCGATGGCCGCGCTCGAGATCGGCCCCAAGTGGCAGGTCATCATCTACCAGTTCGTCCGCTTCCTGCACGAGGGGGTGCTCGTGAAGATGGGGAAGCGCACCGGCCAGTTCCTGCTGCTCGACGACGTGCTCGACGCCGTTGGCGTCGACGCGACGCGGTTCTTCCTGCTCCAGTCGAGCGCCGATCGCTCGCTCGACTTCGACTTCGAGCTCGCCGTGCAGCAGTCGAACGAGAACCCCGTCTACTACGTGCAGTACGCGCATGCCCGCATCGCGAGCGTGTTCCGCACCGCCCGCGAGCGCGGCGTCGAGTGGTCCGACGGCGACCTCGCGCTGCTCGACCACCCGGGCGAGCTATCGCTGATCCGCGCGTGCCTGCGCTTCCCCGAGCTCGTGCGCGAGCTCTCGGAGACGCACCAGGTGCATCAGCTCACCGGCTATGCCTCCGAGCTGGCCGGTCTGTTCCACCCCTGGTACAAGGCGAACCGCGTCGTCACCGACGACGTCCCGCGCACGAAGGCGCGCCTGCGCCTGCTCGACGCGTTCGCCGTCACGCTGCGCCAGACGCTCGGGCTTCTGGGGGTCTCGGCGCCCGAGTCGATGTGACCTGCGCGCCTACTCCGCGGGCCTCCCCGCCGTCTTGAAGTCGGAGTAGCGCGAGGGGCGGTCGAGCGGCGAGCACTCCACGCGCTCGACCCGCGCCGCGGGCGGGCCCCGATGCAGCCAGGCTTCCAGGGACGCGAGCGCCTCGGGCGAGCCCTCCGCGGCGACTTCGACCGCGCCATCCTTGCGGTTCCACACCCGTCCGGTCAGCCCGAGGTCGTGTGCGGCTCGCGCCGTGCTCGCACGGAAGAACACGCCCTGGACGCGGCCGGTGACCACGAAGCGCGCGGCGGCCAAGCCTGTCTAGCGGCCCGCGGGGCTCCCGCCCGGGCGCGGCGCCCCGGCGCCGCCCGGCCCGCCGGGGCCACCCTGCCCGCCGCCGAAGAGCTGGCCGAGCACGTTGGTGAATCCCACGACGATCGCCTGCGCCGAGAGGGTGCCGGAGTTCTGGTCCTGCGTGCCGACGATCGTCACCTGATCCCCGGCCTTGATGTCGCTGAGCCGCACGTCGGTCTCACTGGTGCGCACGATTCGCGTGCTCGCGCCGACGAGCGCGATGGTCGAGGTCTGCGGCCCGGGGCTCGCGGAGGAGCCCGGCGCGCGCGGTGGCGTCACCGCCACGGTGATCGAATCGGCGTTGACGGAGATAACCCGGCCCGTCGTGGGCAGGTTCGCGCCGCCGCCGGCGACCCGGAGCGCTCCTCCCGCGCCGCCGGGCCCACCGGCACCGCCCACGGTGGTGGTGCCCCGGCCCCGGC
>VGPA01000009.1 GCA_016875665.1 Chloroflexota bacterium
ACAGGAGGAACGCGACGAGGGCGTCGACCTCGGCGTCGCTAAGCCCGAGGTCGGGCATCGTGGCGTTCGTAAGTGGCCCCGCTCTTTGCATTGGCGGCATCGAGTTCGATGCCGCGGTCCCGACCGGATTCGAACCGGCGATCTCGTCCTTGACAGGGACGTATGCTAGGCCGCTGCACCACGGGACCAAATGCGCAGAGGCGCTCCCCTTGCGTCTCGCAATCATAGAGAAACGCAAATAAAGAGGCGGCGAGTGCGCTTCCTTCACTCGCCGCCCCTGCCGTTAAGGCCGAAGTGGTGCGCTAGACCGCCGCGGGCACCGCCCGCATCCGCCGCGTCACCTCGGTGGCGAGCCGTGCCGTCCGCTGCAGGCCGCCCAGCGTGAAGTCGATGCCCGCCTCGCGCAGCTCCTCATAGCCAAGGCCTTGGAACAGCTTGTTCGACGCCGCGTAGCACATCTCGTCATACAACTGCGGCCAGCCCACGGCCCGGCGGGAGAAGCAGAACTGGACGAATTCGACGGCGAGCGGGGTGAACGCGCGCTCGCTCACCTGTTTCGTCCGCCCCGTTCCACGCCGACGCGCATCATCGGCATCCGGCCCGGGGCCGGGAAGGTGCTTTCTCCACCAACTCTTCCACAGAGATATCCACCCTTCGAACCTCACGATCCGTGGAGCTTCGGCCCGTCCGCGAAGCGTTTACGCTGCGTCGAATCCCGAACACTCGCGCGATCCAGCGCCGCATCGCCGAACTTCGAGCGGACTGCATCGAGCGCAGCATTCAGCCGCGCCGTACGCGCGCTGTCGAAGAGTCCCAGCTGCTGCGCCGAGTCGAGTCCGCTCGCGCTGACGCCGACAAGGCGGACGGGGCTCGCGCGGCCCGCCTCGCGGTCCGCGGCAAGCGCCTCTCGGAGCAGCGAGCGCGCGACGCGGAACACGGTCAGGTCGTCGTCCGTCGGGACCGGCAGCGTGCGCTGCCGCGTCCTGGTCTCGAACGGCGCGACGCGCAGCTTGAGATGGATCGTGCGGCCGCGAAGCGACGCCGCGCGAAGCCGCTGACCGACTCCTTCGGCGAGGCGGAGCAGCGTCGACTCGATCACGCGGGTATCGAGCGTGTTTCTGTCGAACGTGATCTCGTGGCCCACCGACTTGACGCCACCCTCCGGCTCGACCGGATCGTCGTCCTGCCCGCGCGCCCGCGCGCCGAGCGTCCCGCCGTGGTCGCCGAGGCGCGCCTCGAGCGTGGCCGGATCGAAGCGCGCGAGGTCGCCGATGGTGCGGAGGCCCCAGCCTTCCAGCACCGCCTGCGTCCTGGGCCCGACGCCCCACAGCCGGGACAGCGGGAGCGGCGCGAGGAACTCCGCCTCGCCGCCTCGCGGGACGACCACCAGGCCGTCGGGCTTGCGCAGGTCGGAGGCGACCTTCGCACACAGCTTGTTTGACGCGACCCCCACCGAGAGCACGAGCCCGCACTGCTCCCGCACCGCCGTCTTGAGCGCGCGCGCCGTGGCGACGGCGCCGCCGAAGAGATGCTCGGTCGCGGTGACGTCGAGGAACGCCTCGTCGAGCGAGATCGGCTGCACGAGCGGCGTGCGCTCGGCGAACAGCGCCATGACCCGGTCCGACGCCTCCTCGTACCGCTCCCGGTCGCCGGGCACGAAGATCCCGTCGGGGCAGAGCCGGCCGGCCGTGCGCAGCGGCATCGCCGAGCGCACCCCGAACGCGCGCGCCTCGTAGGACGCGGCGCTGACCACGCCACGGTCGCCCGGCGCGCCGCCGACGATCACCGGCCGGCCGCGGTACTCGGGGTGGTCGCGCTGCTCGACCGACGCGTAGAAGGCGTCGAGGTCGCAGTGGAGGATCGCGCGGCCTGCGCTCACCAACTCGAACGCGAGGCTAGGACAGGCGGCGGATGACTCCGATGACTTTGCCCTGGATCCGGAGATTCCGGGCGTAGATCGGCTGCATCGCCGAGTTGGCGGGCTGCAACCGGAAACGGTCCTTCTCCTTGAAGTAACGCTTCAGCGTCGCGACGTTGTCCTCGAGGAGCGCCACGACGATGTCACCGTCGCGCGCGGTCTCCTGCTTCTGGACGACGACGTAGTCGCCGTTGTCGATGTGGTCCTCGATCATCGAGTTGCCCCGGACGCGCAGCACGAACGTGTCCTTGCCGGCGCCGGCGGCGAGCTCGCTCGGGAGCGCCATGGTCTCGCCGCGCTCCTCGTTGGCGATGATCGGCTGGCCCGCGGCGATCTCGCCGACGATCGGCGCCCGCACGAGGTTGCCGCGGCCGGCCATGCCGGGGACCGAAAGGGCGCGCGAGCGGGTCGGGTCCTTCTGGAGCCGGCCCTCGCGCTCGAGCTTGGACAGGTGGTGGTGGACGGCGGAGGTCGATGCCAGCCCGACGGCCTCCGCGATTTCGCGAACGGTCGGCGGGTAGCCCCGTTCGTCCAGGGTTTCGCCGATGAAGGCGAGGATCCGTTCGCCGCGCTGCTGGTCCTGCTTGGTCACGCCAGGAGCCTACCGAACGGATGTTCTCTTGTCAAGGATCGGGCATCGTGTCGGTGTGCCGATGACCCCGGTGGCCCTGACGGAGCCTCTTTTCAAAGGGGCGCTGGCCCTGGCGGTGACGGCGATCGCCCTCCTGGGCGCCGCCGGCGCGCGGCGGGGGGCCGGGGCGGCGCTCCGTCGGCGCAACGCCGAGACCGAGGCGGCGACCCTGATCGCCGAGGTAGCGCGCGTGGTCATCCTGCTCCTGGGCGCCATCGCCGTGGTGGCCATCTTCAGCACCGAGGCGGTCGCCTGGCTCCTGGGCTCGTTCAGCGTGGTCGGGATCGTGGTCGGCCTCTCGCTCCAGGACATCCTGCGCAACTTCTTCGCCGGCGTGTGGCTGTTGGTGGAGCGGCCGATCCGGGTGGGCGACACCATCGAGCTCGACGGCCGGAGCGGGGTGGTCGAGGAGATCGCCTTCCGGCTCACCCGCCTCCGCGCTCCCGACGGCCGGGCGGTGCTCGTCCCGAACGCGATACTCATGACCAGCACCATCGTGAGCCGGCCGCGCGAGCGCTAATCTCGAATCGCACGCGTCAAGGGAGAGCACGAATGAGCGAGCGCGAGTCCGGCGGCGGCGTGTTCGGCTTCGTTGAGGGGATCCTCGCGATCATCGGCGCGCTCACGGTCATGGGCGTCATCGCGGTCGCGGCCTCCGTCTTCGCGTGGGAGATGGAGCTGCGCAAGAGCGAGAGCGAGACCCAGCCCGCCGACCCCGCCTCCTAACAGACCGCCGTGCGCGTCATCCTCGTCAAGGACGTCCCCTCGCTCGGGCGCGCCGGCGAAGTCAAGGACGTCGCGGACGGCTACGGGCAGAACTTCCTCCTGCCGCGCGGCCTCGCGATCGAAGCCACGGCCGGTGCCCTGAGGAAGGCGGCGCAGGAGAAGTCGTCGCTCGACGCCAAAAAGTCCCGCGCCCATGCCGACGCGGAGGCGCTCGCCAAGCGGCTCTCGGCGCTCACGCTCGTGTTCAAGCTCAAGGCCGGCGAGCAGGGGAAGACTTTCGGCTCGGTCACGAGCAAGGACATCGTCGAAGCGGTGAAGCGCGAGGCCAAGATCGACGTCGAGAAGACGTCGGTGCATCTGCCGGAGCCGCTCAAGGCGATGGGCGTGCACACGGTGGAGATCCGCCTGTTGAGCGACGTGCGCGCGCACGTCACCGTCGCGATCGAGGCGGCCGCCTAGCGTCCGGCGGCGGCCTACACGCCTCCGGCGCGGGTCTCGCCGAGATCGGTGAACCGGGTGAGCTGCGATTCGAAGTGCAGGTCGATGTCGGCGGTGGGACCGTTGCGGTGCTTGGCGAGCTTCAGCCGGACGACCCCGTCGCGCCGGTCGTTCTGGTCCTTCTGCCACAGGAACATGACGATGTCCGCGTCCGCCTCGAGCCCGCCGCTCTCGCGGAGGTCCGACAGCATCGGCTCGGTGCCGCGGGTCTCGATCTGCCGTGAGAGCTGCGAGAGGGCGATCACGGGAACCTGGAGCTCGCGGGCGATCGCCTTGAGCGCGCGCGAGATGTTCGAAACCTCCTGGACGCGGTTGTCGTCGTCCCCCGCGCCCTCGATCAGCTGGAGGTAGTCGATCACGATGAGGTGCAGGTCGTGGTCGGCCTGGAGCCGGCGCGACTTCGCGAGGATGTCGGTGGTGGTGAGCCGGTTGGACTCTTCCACGTAGATCGGCGCGCTTTGGAGCTCGCTCGAGGCGCGCGAGATCGCCTGGAACTCCTGGGTCGAGAGGCGCCCGTGGCGCATCCGGTTGCCGTCGATGCCGGCGCGCATCGAGATCAGGCGCTGCACGATCTGGAGCTCGCTCATCTCGAGCGAGAACACCGCGACCGTCCTGCGCTCCTGCACGGCGACGTGGTCGACGATGTCGAGGGCGAAGGAGGTCTTACCCAGGCCGGGGCGCCCCGCGATCAGGATCAGGTCGGATTGCTGCAGGCCGCCGGTCTTGGCGTCGAGCGTCGCCATGCCGCTCGGCACGCCGACGCGCGTGTCGCCGCGCGCCGCGAGCTGCTCGGCGAACTGGCGGAGCGCGAGGTCGATCGACACCACGTCGCGCTGGAGGCTCGCCTCGGAGAGTGCGAAGAGCAGCTCCTGCGCTTCGGCCACCGCCTGGCTCGCGGAGTCGCGCGTCAGCGCGAGGCGCCCGATCTCGTTGGCCGTGGTGATGAGCCGCCGCAGCGTGGCGGTGCGCGCGACGATCTGCGCGTACGTGGCGGCGTGCGCGACGGTCGGCACGGCCTGCATCAGGCCGACGATGAACTGCGCGCCGCCGACCGCGTCGAGGTCACCCTCGGTCTGGAGCTCGGCGCGCACGTTCTCGTAGCGCAGCGGCTCGCCGCGCGCGGCGAGGCGGTCCATCGCCGCGAGCACGAGCCGGTGCTGCACCCGCGAGAGGTCGGACGGCGCGATCCGTCCCCGGATCTCGTCGGCGTACACCTGCTCGTCGATGAGGACCGCGCCTAGCAGCGACGCCTCCGCCTCGGGCTTCTCCGGCGGCGGCTTCGTCGGACGCGGGTCGGGGGAGATCACAGCGGCATCCCCGTGTCGTCCGCGCGGCTGAAGAAGCGGGCCTGCTGCGCCTCGAAGAACAGGTCGAACCGCCCCACGGGGCCGTTGCGGTTCTTGGCGATGCTGCCGTGGATCAGCCTGGGCGCGCCGGGCTGCGCCTCGTCCTTGTCCTTCCAGAGCATCAGCACGACGTCGGCGTCCTGCTCGATCGCGCCGGACTCGCGCAGCGTGGAGAGTTTCGGCTGGGCGCCGGAGTCGCCGGCGGCGCGCGAGAGCTGTGACAGGGCGATCACCGTCACGTTCAGCTCGCGCGCGAGGGACTTCAGGTTGCGGGAGATCGTGGCGACCTCCTGGACGCGGTTCTCCTCGTGCTCGCCGGTCCGCATCAGCTGGAGGTAGTCGACGATCACGACCGCGAGCTTCCCGCGCAGGCTCGCGCGCCGGGCCTTGGTGCGGCACTCCATGATCGAGAGGCCCGGCGTGTCGTCGATCAGGATGGGCAGGCCCATCAGCGACGAGGCCGCGTCGGGGTCGAGCCTGTTCTCGGTGCGCATCGCGAGGAGGTCGACGCGGCTGTTGAGCCCGAGGAGCCGCGCGACGATCTGCTTGGTGTCCATCTCCATCGAGAACACGAGCACCCCGTGGCCGTGGCGCGCGATGTCGTGCCCGATCCCGAGCGCGAGGCTGGTCTTCCCCACGGACGGGCGCGCGGCGATGATCACGAGGTCGCCGGGCGTGAACCCCTCGGTGAAGGCGTCGATCTCGCGGAAGCCCGAGGACAGCCCGCTCACCTCGAACGGGTGCTCCATCCGCTCGGTCAGGTGGAGGTAGTTGTCGCGCAGCGCGGTCTGGATGTGCCGCAGCTGCGCGTTCGAGGACTCGTCGCGCAGCGTGAAGATGCGCTGCTCGGCGCGGTCGAGGGTGAGCGCGATGTCGGTGGGCTCGTCGTAGGCGTCGGCCGCGATGCCGCGTGCCGCCGCGATGAGGCGGCGCAGCACCGCGCGGTCGCGCACGATCCGCGCGTCGGCCTCGATCTCGATCGCGGTCGGGATGCTCTCGGTCAGCTGGCGCAGATACGGCGAGCCGCCGATGCGGTCGAGCTCCTCCCGGCGCGACAGCTCCATCTGCACGGTGAGCGTGTCGATCCGCTCGCGCCGCTCGAGCAGCTCTTCGATCGTCGAGTAGATGCGCTGGTGGCGCGCCTCGTAGAAGTCGCCGGTCTTGAGGCTGTCCGCGACCTTGTAGATGGCGTCGCGGTCGATGAGCAGCGCCCCGAGGACCCGCTGCTCGGCGCGCGGGTCCTGCGGCGTCTGCTGGGTGATCTGGGTGGCCTCAGTCATCGGAGCCGCTCCCGGGGCAGCGTCGAATCCTCATGATAGAACAGACGTTCTACTACGCGGGAGCCTGATCGGTCAAGGCCGGACGCACGGGAACGAGCAGGTGGTCGGCTCATGCCTGCCGGAGGCTACGGAGAGGCTCGGCACGAGCGCATCCCCGGCGTTGTCGGATCTCCATCCACAGCGCTCCGTGCCGGGCGACCGCGGCTGGATGAGCGGACGCCGCGTTGTCGACACGCGTGGAAAAGCTCCACTTCCGGGTGTGACGCGTCGTTCTGACAGCATTCTGGACGGTGCGTGTGCTCGTGACCGGCGGCGCGGGGTTCATCGGCAGCCACGTCGTGGACGCGCTCGTGGCGCGCGGAGACAGCGTGGTGGTGCTCGACGACCTGTCGACGGGCTCGCGCGACAACGTGAACCGCGGCGCCGAGCTCCTCGTGGCGGACGTCGCGGACATCCGCGCGTACGGGCGGATGGGACGGGTCGACGCGATCGCGCACTTCGCCTCGAAGACGAAGGTGGTCGAGAGCATCGAGAAGCTGGAGGTGTACCGGCGGATCATCATCGGCGGGACGGCGCAGGCCGCCGACTTCGCGCGCGCCTGCGGGGCGCGCCTGGTGAACGTCTCCAGCGGCGGCGCCGGCTACGGCGAGACGCCGGTGTGCGCGAAGGAATCCGATCCGCTCGTGCCGGAGGCACCCTACGGGCGGTTCAAGATCGAGGCCGAGGCGCTCCTTGCCGGCGCGAACGCCATGACGCTGCGGCTGGCCAACGTCTACGGGCCGCGCCAGCGCGGCGACCTCGAAGGCGGCGTGGTGTCGATCTTCAGCGAGCGCTGGTCGCGCGAGCCGCTGACGGTGTTCGGCGACGGAACGGCCGAGCGCGACTACGTCCACGTCGCGGATGTCGTGGGCGCGACCCTCGCCGGCATCGGGGGTGTCCACACCGGCGCGTACAACGTGGGAACGGGCGTGGCAACGAGCGTCAACGCGCTCATCGCGGCGATGACAGATCTGCTTGGTCCACCGGTGGGCGTGCACCGGGCGCCGCCGCGGGCGGGCGAGTTGCAACGCTCCTGCCTGGACCCCGGTAAGGCCGCGCGCGACGGCTTCTGGCGTCCGTCGCTCGCCTTGGCCGAGGGGCTGCGGAAGATGTCCGCCGCGGCCTGAACCCGGTAGCATCACCCTACGTGCCGGTAACCGCGGTCGTCGGCGCGCAATGGGGCGACGAAGGCAAGGGGAAGATCACCGACCTCCTCGCGCAGGAGGCGGATCTGGTCATCCGCTACCAGGGCGGCAACAACGCCGGCCACACCGTCGTCAACGATGCCGGCACCTTCAAGCTCCACCTCGTCCCCTCCGGGATCTTCAACCCGAGCTGCCTGAACGTGATCGGGCCGGGCACCGTGGTCGACCTTCAGGTGCTCTGCAAGGAGATCGCGGGGCTCGAGGCCCAGGGCGTCCGGACCGAGAACATCCGCGTCTCCGACCGCGCCCATCTCCTCATGCCGTGGCACATCGCGCTCGACCACCTGGACGAGCGCGAGCGCGGGCGGCAGAAGCTCGGCACGACTGGCCAGGGAGTCGGGCCCGCGTACGCGGACAAGGTCGCGCGCCACGGCATCCAGGTCTACGAGCTGCGCGACGAAAAGGCGTTCCGCGCGCGCGTCGCGCACGAGATCGAGACGAAGAACGTGATCCTCGAGCGGTTCGGCGACGCTCCGCTCGAGCCCGGGAAGGTGGCCGACGCGGTGCTCGCGGCGGCCGCGACCTTGGGCGACCGCATCACGGACACGCTCTCGCTGGTCGAGGCCGCCTTGCACAGGGACGCGAACATCCTTCTCGAAGGGCAGCTCGGCGCGATGCGCGACCTCGACTGGGGGATCTACCCGTACGTCACATCCTCCAACCCGCTGGCCGGCGGCGCCGCGGTGGGCGCGGGCATCCCGCCGCGCCGGATCACGCGCGTCATCGGCGTGGTGAAGGCGTACTCCACCGCCGTGGGCGAGGGGCCGTTCCCGACCGAGCTCCACGGCGATGAGGCGAAGGCGCTGCGCGAGATGGCGGACGAGTACGGCGCGACCACCGGACGCCCGCGCCGCGTGGGCTGGTTCGACGCGGTGGCGGTCCGCCACGCGCACCGGCTGAACGATTTCACCGAGATCGCGGTGACCAAGCTCGACATCCTCGGGGCGTACAAGCAGATCCCGTTCTGCGGCGAGTACGAGCTCGACGGCAGGCGCACCACGAACATGCCGCCGACGCGCGTGCTCGAGCGCGTGACCCCGCGCTACGAGACGCTTCCCGGATGGTCGCGCTCGCTCTCGGGCGTGGGCGACCGCGCGCACCTGCCCCAGGAGGCGCGCGACTACCTGAAGCGGATCGAGGAAACCGTCGGCGCGAGGGTCGGCATGGTCGGCATCGGCCCGGAGCGCGGCGCCACCATCATCTAGGTCGAGACTCAGCTTCGCTGAGTCTCGATCGCGACGCACTTCGCTGAGTCGCCGCTTCGTACGCGCGCTCGGTCCGCTCGGCGACGAGCGGCCACGCCCACAGCTCGGCGCGACGTCGTCCCGACTCGCCCATGCGCCGCGCTCCCTCCGGATCGCGCAGGAGCCCGAGGATCGCGGCCGCGATCGCGCGCGGCTCGTTCCGCGCGTGCACGCCGTCGATCCCCGCGCGGACGATCTCCCGCAGTGGCGGGATGTCCCCGGCGATCACCGGGCATCCCGCGGCCCAGGCCTCGAGGTACGTGTGCCCGAACGTCTCATGGTCCGACGGCATGGCGAACACCGTGGCGCGCGCGTACGCGGCGGCCTTCTCCGCCTCGCTCACCACTCCGCGTTCCTCCCACCTCGGGTCGCGCGGCGGCGAGGAGGCGAGGAACCGGCGCTGGCCAACGGCCACGAAGCGCGCGTCGGGCCGCTCCCGCCACACCAGCGGCGCGGCCGCGGCGATCGCGTCGTAGCCCTTGTACTTCTCCTTGCGGCCGACGAAGAGCACGGTCGCATGGTCGCGGGCCACCTCGGGCAGGGGCGCGAGGATCGGCCCGACCCCCGTGACGTGGACGCGTCGCGCGCCGCGCCCGCGGTACCACCCCGCCTCCCACTCGGTGAGCGCGAGGACGGCGTCGTCGCGCGCGTAGCGCGCGACGTCGGCGCGGGAGTCGCCGCTCCACGCCTGGCCGGGATGAACCAGCGGCGTCTCCACGAACGCGGCGCTCAACCGGCGGGCGATGCGCTCGAGCGGTCCGACCCATTCGCGCGCGAGGCTGTGCACCACCTCGGCCCCGTCGAGCGCGCGCGTCAGGGCCGCCGCATCGGGGAGCGCGGTGGGCAGCACGCCGTCGATCGCGGCGCCGAGCCGGCCGAAGCGCGCGGGCACGAACACGTAGGTCAGCCCGTCGATCACGTGCCGCGTCGCCGGTTCGGGGATCCCGGGCCGTCTCCAGGCGGGGCGCATGCCGACCAGCGTCACGTGGTGCCCGCGGTCACGGAGCGCGGCCGCGAGCGCGCGCGCCTGCGCCTCGGAGCCGCCGACCGTGGAGAGGAGCTTCTTCGCGATCGCGACGCGCATCAGACGCCCGCCGCCGCGACCTCCGCTGCGGGACGGGCGGCCGCGTAGCCGGCCTCCACCCGGTCGATCACCGTGTCCCAGGCCCAGCGCGAGGCGACCTTGGCCTCGCCCGCCGCGCCCATCGTGCGCGCGGCCGCGGGGTCGTCGATGAGCCGCAGGAGCGCGTCGGCCACTGCACGCGGGCTCTGCTCCACGAGCAGGCCGTCGCGTCCGTCGTCGATCACCTCGCGCACCGAGGGGATGTCGCAGCCGATCACCGGCTTGCCGTGCATCCATGCTTCGAGATAGCCGAGGCCGAAGGTCTCGTGCTTGGAGGGCATCGCGAAGACGTCGCACGCTTCGAGGGCCGCGTCCTTCGTCGCCGCGGTCGCATCCTCGATGTCGAGGATCCGCTCGTCGTGATAGCGGCGGAAGTCGTCGAAGAACGCGGAGTAGAAGCCGTGGATGCCGATGAACGCGAAGCGCGTCTCGGGGTGGCGGCGCCACACCGTTTCCGTCGCGTCGAGGATCTGGATGTAGCCCTTGTACCGCTCCCGGCGTCCGATGTACAGGACGAGCGGCGCGCCCGCGGGAATGCCATGCGCGGCGCGGAACGCGTCGCCGCCGCCGCGCACGCTCGCGTTCGGACCCATCCCCGTGACGACGATGCGTGACGGCGCGACCCCGCGCTCGGCGTACCAGCCGCGCTCCCATTCGGTCATCGTGGTGATGAGCGCCGCGCGCCGGTAGCGCTGGAGATCCGCCGGCTGATCGCCCCCATGGAACTGGCCCGGGTGGGCGAGCGGCGTGGCGACGACCGGCACGCCGAGCGCGTCCGCGACCTCGAGCGTGCTCGAGAGGTACTCGCGCCCTACGTTGTGCACAAGCTCGCGGTCGCGCATGAACCGCTCGAGCACGTCGACGCGCATCAGGTCGATGAGCGTCGTCGCGTCAGCGGCCATTCCGAGCAGGCCGCCGCGAGGCTTCACCTGGACCACCTCGACCCCGCGGTCGCGAAACACGCGGTGGTCGTCGCACGTCTGGGGGCCGAACCGCGCCGCCGGATAGCGGCTGTCCTCACGGTCGGTCGGCCACGCGCACACCACACGTACGTCGTGTCCGCGTTCGGCGAGCCGCGTGGCGAACTGGAACGCGAGGCTCTCCGAGCCGCCGACCGGCGCGTAGCCGCGCTTCACGAACAGGACCTTCACGAAAGGCGGCTCACGACGCCGCGGACGCAGCCTCGTCCATACCGAGGAACTTGCGCCACGACCCTTCGCCAGCGCGAACGTACGACCCGTACAGGAAACGCGGCGTGGACGGGGGACGGAACGGCGTGCGCGAAAGGTCCATCCGCGCTTCCGTCACCGTCCGCCCGCCCTTGCGGTGATTGCACGACTTGCATGCCGCGACCACGTTCTCCCAGACGTGCTGCCCGCCTCGGTGCCGCGGTACCACGTGGTCGAGGGTCAGGTCGTGGGCCCGCTTCCCGCAGTACTGGCAGGTGTGGTCGTCGCGTTGGAGCACTTCCTTCCGCGTCATCTTGAGCACCGGGCGCGGGCGGCGGATGTGGTAGGCGAGGCGGATGACGGAGGGCGAGGCGAGCGTGCGCCGCTCGCTGGTCACGACATGCCCGTTGTTCTCGATGACCACGGCCTTCTGCTTCTCCAGGAGCACCACCGCGCGGCGCACGTTGCACACGTTGAGCGGCTGGTAATCTAGGTTGAGCACGAGGACGCTGCGGTCCACGACGGCCATGGCGGATCGATTTTAGGGGGCGTCCGAGTAGAATCGACGGTTGGATGACGACGACGAAATCGCTCCCCCGCGAGCCGGAGACCGGCACTTGGCTGGTCAAGAAGGGCCATGCCGAGATGCTCAAGGGCGGCGTCATCATGGACGTCGTCACGGCCGAGCAGGCCCGGATCGCCGAGGAGGCGGGCGCCTGCGCCGTCATGGCGCTGGAGCGCGTCCCGTCGGACATCCGCGCCGCCGGCGGCGTCGCCAGGATGAGCGATCCGTCGATGATCCTCGAGATCATGGCCGCCGTGACCATCCCGGTCATGGCCAAGTGCCGCATCGGGCACTTCGCGGAGGCCCAGGTCCTCCAGTCGCTGGGCGTCGACTACATCGACGAGAGCGAGGTCCTCACGCCGGCGGACGAGCGATACCACGTCGACAAGCACGCCTTCACGGTGCCGTTCGTCTGCGGCGCGCGCGAGCTGGGCGAAGCGCTGCGCCGGCTCAACGAGGGCGCCGCCATGATCCGCAGCAAGGGCGAGGCGGGCACCGGCAACATCGTCGAAGCCGTCCGCCACATCCGCGCGATCACGGAGGGGATCAAGGAGCTCGCCGACCTCGACGCGGCGGGCCTCGCCGCGAAAGCCAAGGAGTACCGCGTGCCGGTCGAGCTGGTGAAGCAGGTCGCGAAGGATCAGAAGCTCCCGGTGGTCATGTTCTGCGCGGGCGGCATCGCCACCCCGGCCGACGCGTCGCTGATGATGCAGCTGGGCGCCGAGGGGAACTTCGTGGGCAGCGGCATCTTCAAGTCGAGCGACCCGGCCAAGCGCGCGAAGGCGATCGTCGAGGCGACCACCCACTTCATGGACCCGGGCCTCGTGGCCGAGGTCTCGCGCGGCCTCGGTGAAGCGATGCGCGGCATCGCGCTCGAGGCGATCCCGCCCGAGGAGCGCCTCGCGCGCCGCGGCTGGTGACCCCGGCCGCGCGCCGGGTCGGCGTGCTCGCGCTCCAGGGCGACTTCCGCGAGCACCGCGAGCGGTTGGCCGCGCTCGGCGCGCACGCGAGCGAGGTCCGCCGCCCGGAGCAGCTCGACGGCCTCGACGCCCTGGTGATCCCCGGCGGCGAGAGCACCACCATCGGCAAGCTCGCTCTCCAGTACGGAATCGTCGACGCGCTCCGCGCGCGTGCGGCGGCGGGCATGGCGGTCTGGGGCACCTGCGCGGGTGCGATCTTCATCGCGCGTGAGGTGCCGAACCATCCGCACCCGCTCGCCGCCTTGATGGACATCGCGGTGGAGCGCAACGCGTTCGGGCGCCAGGTCGACTCCTTCGAGGTCGATCTCGACGTGCCGGCGCTGAGCGGGCCGCCGTTCCACGGCGTGTTCATCCGCGCGCCGAAGATCACGCGCGTCGGGCCGGCGGTCGAGGTGATCGCGACGCTCGCCGACGGCAGCGTCGTCGCCGCCCGTGAGGGGCGCATGCTCGCCACCTCGTTCCATCCCGAGCTCACATCCGACGACCGTTTCCACGCGTTCTTCCTGCGGATGACGTGAGCACCCGCGGGGCGGGCCCGACGGATCTCGTCGGCTTCAGGCACCTCCTGAGGGCCGCGCTCGAGCACGGTGAAGGTCTCCTCGCCTCGGCGTTGCCCCAGCCCTTTGCCAGCGGCGCGGTCGGATCGTGGGCCGCGTACCTGCCCGGCGTCCTCGGGCTCGGCGGCCGTCTGCGCGTCTTCGTCGACGACCATCGCGGCGAGCTGCGCAGCGTCGCGCTCGTCTACGACGGCCGGCGTCCGGAGTGGGTCCTCCTCACCCTCGCCTCCGCGGCCGTCCCCGAGGGCCCCGACAGCGCGTTCCGCCTCCTGTCGGAGGTCGCGGCGTCGGCCGCCCGCGCCGGCATGCAGCGGCTCTTCGCCGCGGTCCCCCTCGACGCAAGCGCCCAGGAGCCGTTCTTCCAGGCCGGCTTCTACTCCTACACCCGCGAGGCCTGGTACGTCTCCGGCCGCAGCGTCTTCGGCGATCCCGGCCCGATCGACTTCCGCGATGCGGGCGGCGGGGATGCCCACGACCTGTTCCGGCTGTACGTGGCGACCACGCCGCACGCGGTGCAGCGCGCGGAGCAGCTCTCGATGGAGGACTTCGACCCGGCGCGGCGCTCCGGCATGTACGACCAGCCCCACCTCATCGGCGGCAATCCCCTGGCCATGCGCCGGACCGGGGCACTGGTCGCGACCACGGGGGACACTCTCTTGGGCGTGGCGCTCGCGTTCGCGGGGACCGACCTTCACCCGCACGTGTTAAGGGTGCGGACCCGGGCCGGCGACGTGGACCACGCGCGGGACCTCGTCCGCCTCGCGGCCCGGCGCCAGCCGCCGGGCCGGCCGATGGTCTCGCCCATCCGCTCGTACGAGGAGCACGTGGCGCGCGCGCTGCTCGCGGAGGGCTTTCGCGAGGCGGGCACGGCTATGCTTTTCGTCAAGGAGCTCGCCGTTCGCATCGAAGAGCCGGCGTTCGCGCCGGCGGTGGTGAGATGACGACCGACCGCGCCGCGACCTCGTACCGCGTGGCGATCCGGTCCTTTCTCGGCGGCCTCGCCGCCTACGGCCGCGATCCGCTCGAGTACCTCAGCGGGCTCGGCGCCACGGGCGCGGATCTTCTCCACCTGACGCTCGGCCCCTACCGCGCCGCGTTCGTGAACCACCCGGACCTGGCATCGCGAGCGGCACCGTGGTGTTCGTGAGCCAGTACGTGACGCAGCGCGACGCCCGCTGGTTCGAGCGTCCCGCCGAGTTCGATCCGTGGCGCTGGACCGCGGGCTTCGCCGATGCGCTTCCGCGCCACGCGTTCTTCCCCTACGGCGGGGGCATGCGCCACTGCGTCGGCTACGCGGTCGCGACCGCGGAGCTGCGCCTCGCTCTCGTCGCCTGCGCCCGGCGATTCCGCCCGACGCTCCCCGAGGGAAGCCCGCTCGCCGCATGGGCGCGGAATCTCGGCCGTCCCCCGGCGGGGGTGCGGCTGCGCCTGGAGGCCGCGTGAAGAGTCACGACGGCGACCTCGATCCTCTCCTGCGCGCGGTGCCGCCCGATCTCCAGCAGCGGATTCGCGGCCTCGAGGACCTCGACTCGCTGCTCGAGATCGTGATGGACCTCGGCCGCCCGGCCGAGGCACGCTTCGCGGGACGCGAGGAGCTGCTCACCCCACGCGAGGTGACCGCCGACGACCTTGCGTACGTCATCGGGCGGATCGGGCAGTTTGGCGGCGACAACCGAGCCGGCATCGAGCGAACGCTCCACCGCATCAGTGCGCTGCGCAATCGCTCGAACGGCGTCGTCGGGCTGACGCTGCGGGTCGGGCGCGCCGTCTACGGGACGATGGAGATCATCCGCGACGTGGTCGAATCGGGACGCAGCATCCTGCTGCTCGGCCGCCCGGGCGTGGGGAAGACCACGCTGCTGCGCGAGGTCGCGCGCGTGCTGGCCGACGACCTGCGCAAGCGCGTGGTGATCGTGGACACCTCCAACGAGATCGCGGGTGACGGTGACATCCCGCATCCGGGCATCGGCCGCGCGCGCCGCATGCAGGTCGCGTCTCCCGCCTTGCAGCACGCGGTGATGATCGAGGCGGTCGAGAACCACATGCCCGAGGTGGTCGTGATCGATGAGATCGGCACCGAGCAGGAGGCGCACGCGGCGCGCACGATCGCCGAGCGCGGCGTGCAGCTCGTCGCGACGGCCCACGGCAACACGCTCGAGAACCTGATGCTCAACCCCACGCTCTCGGATCTGGTGGGCGGCATCCAGACCGTCACCCTGTCCGACGAGGAGGCGCGCCGGCGCGGCACACAGAAGTCGGTGCTCGAGCGGAAGGCCCCGCCCACGTTCCAGGTCCTCGTCGAGATTCAGGCCTATCAGAAGGTGGCGCTGTACTTGGACGTCGCGCAGACCGTGGACGCTATCCTGCTCGGCCAGCCGATCGCGCCGGAGCTGCGCGAGCGCGGCGAGGACGGCGAGGTGCGCATCGGGATGCAGCAGCCGACCACGCAGGCGGCGGAGACGGTCGAGCGGCGCAGCACCCCGCGC
>VGPA01000010.1 GCA_016875665.1 Chloroflexota bacterium
AGCCCCGGCGCTCCCGCGCCCGCTGCGGCCGCTGCTCCCGCCGCTCCAGGCCGCCAAGCGCGCGGCGGCGGACGAGAAGCGCATCAAGGCCCTGGAGGCGCGGATCGCGGACCTCGAGTCGAAGATGGCGGAGCTCCAGGCGCGCCTGCAGAGCGTGGCGCAGAGCGGGGACTACCTCGAAACCCGCCGCGTCGGCGAGGAGCACGCGGAGCTCGAGGCGTCGCTGCAGGCGCTCTACGAGGAGTGGTCGGCGGGGGAGGGCAAGCGATGAGCGTGGTGCTCATCCGGCTCACCGGGCAGATCGGCGCGGGGAAGTCCACGGTCTCGTCGATGCTCCGCGAGCGCGGCATCAAGACCATGGACGCGGATCAGATCGTCCGGGACGAGCAGACGCGCGGCACGCTGGGCTACACGGCGATCGTGCAGCAGTTCGGCGCCGAGATCCTGAACGCGGAGAAGGAGATCGACCGCGCGAAGCTCGGCGCGCTCGTCTTCGGCGACCCCGCACGCCTCAAGCAGCTCGAGGACATCATGCATCCGCGGGTCGCGGCCAGGACCCTAGAGGCCCGCTCGATGCTCGAGGACGGCGAGATCCTCGTCGTCGAAGCGATCAAGAACTCGAGCTGGACGTTCAGCCTCTACGACGAGATCTGGGTGGTCGTCGCCCCAAGGGATCTGCAGGTCCGCCGTCTCCGGGACAGCCGCGGGATGAGCGAGGGCGAGGCGAACGCGCGCCTCGCCAGCCAGATGAGCGAGGCGGAGTACCGCGCGCTCGCCAAGGTGGTCTTCGAGAACGACGGCGACCGTACGGCCCTCGCCCGCCAGGTCGATGCGGCGCTCGCGGGGCTCCGCGAGCGCATCGCAAGTGGGGCGGTGAGAGGGCGCTGACGCTCGGCGCTACGGAGCGGTGAACCGCTCCGGGATCCTGGGCCGGAACTGGTCGAAGATCGACTGGAACGTCGCGCCGGTGGTGACCGGCGCCCGCTGGTCGCCGGCGCCGCGCAGCAGCATCTGGAGCGTGGCCCCGGATGCCTGGAGGAACGCGAGCCGCTCCGCCGTCTTGACGTCGGTGCGGATCGTGTAGACGGCCACCTGCCGCGCGAGGATGTGCACGCTCTGGAGGAGGACCTTCGCGGTGAAGTCCGCGATGCGGTCGGGGTTGGCCGGCGGGCGCAGGTACCGGACCGGGTCGAAGTTGAAGGTGTAGAGGTTGTCGACGAGGTCGCCCGGCTGGATGACGCCGCCCAGCGCGTTCGCGTCCGGCACGGAGATGGAGATGGCGCGGTAGTTGGGCGTGTTGGGTGGGAGCGGCTGGTTCGCGCTGACCGAAAGGCCGGGCGGGAAGACGGTGAACGGCGCGGCGCCCGGGGCGGTCACCTTGTTCGGCGGCAGCGGCTCGCCGGCCGCGACCGGCGTGATGAGCACCTTGCCCACCACCTCCTCCGCGGTCCTGAACGAGGTCAGCGGGACGGTGTCCTGCTTGTACTGCGCGACCACCACGTCGGCCGCGGTCAGCGCGGTGCGCAGCGGCAGCTCGCGCGCCGCGACCACGACCGGCGTCGTGGGCGGGGGAGCGGCGGGGGCGGCGGTCGGCGTGGCCGAGAGCATCGAGAGCGCGCCCAGGCCGGCGAGGAGCTCGATCAGCACACCGAGGATGAGGATGAGCCGCGCACGCCGTTTGGTACGGTCTTCCACAGGCGCCCGAGATTGCCGGACCTCCGAGTCGCACCCGGTGGCGCGGGCCTGTCAGTCGAGCCACAGAACGCATGTTCTAGAATCGGGTGAACCGGATGACACCCTCCAGCGACCTCCTTCAGGTGCCTCTCGACCGTCCCGCGGGTCGTGCGCCGTTCCGCCTCGAGCTCCCGTGGGATCTCTCCGGGGATCAGCCGAAGGCGGCGGCGGGCCTGCTGGAGGGCCTCGCGCGCGGGGAGAAGCACCAGACCCTCCTCGGCATCACGGGTTCGGGCAAGACCGTGACCATGGCCAAGGTCATCGCCGAGTCGGGCCGCCCGGCGCTGATCCTCGCCCACAACAAGACACTCGCCGCCCAGCTGTACGGCGAGTTCAGGGACTTCTTCCCCACGAACAACGCCGAGTACTTCGTCTCGTACTACGACTACTACCAGCCCGAGGCGTACATCGCGCGCAGCGACACGTACATCGAAAAGGACTCCTCCAAGAACGAGGAGATCGACCGCATGCGCCACGCCGCCACCCGCGCGCTGTTCGAGCGGCGCGACGTGATCATCGTGGCCTCGGTCTCCTGCATCTACGGCCTCGGTGCCCCGGTCGATTACGGTGCGGTCACGGTCCGGCTGCGCAAGGGGCACCGCGAGCGCCGCGACACGGTGCTCCGGCACCTGGTCGACATCCAGTACGAGCGCAACGACACCGCCTTCACGCGCGGTACGTTCCGCGTGCGCGGCGACACGCTCGAGGTGCATCCGGCGTACGACGAGCTGGCCGTGCGCATCGAGTTCTTCGGCGACGAGGTCGAGCGCATCACCGAGCTCGACCCGCTCACGGGCGAGGTCCTCGCGGAGCGCGAGCAGATCGACATCTATCCGGCCCGCCACTTCGTCACGCCCAAGGACAAGCTGGTCGCCGCGATCACCGACATCGAGGCCGAGCTCGAGGAGCGGTTCAAGGACCTCGAGAACCGGGGCCGCCTGCTCGAGGCGCAGCGGCTCCGGCAGCGGACCATGTTCGACATCGAGATGCTGCGCGAGACCGGCACCTGCGCCGGCGTCGAGAACTACTCGCGCCACCTCGCGCGCCGTCCCGCCAACAGCCGGCCATGGACGCTCCTCGACTATTTCCCGCCGGACTTCCTCGCCTTCGTCGACGAATCGCACATCTCGCTCCCGCAGGTGCGGGGGATGTACGCCGGCGACCGGGCGCGGAAGGAGGTTCTCGTCGATTACGGGTTCCGCCTGCCGAGCGCCCTCGACAACCGCCCGCTGACGTTCAAGGAGTTCGAGGAGCGGCTCGATCAGGTCATCTACGTCTCGGCCACGCCCGGGCCGTACGAGCTCGCGAAGTCGACGCACGTGGTGCAGCAGATCATCCGGCCCACGGGGCTGCTCGATCCCGAGATCGACGTCCGTCCAACCAAGGGCCAGATCGACGACCTTCTCGCCGAGATCCGCACGCGGGTTGAGAAGGGCCAGCGCGCCCTCGTCACGACGCTCACCAAGAAGATGGCGGAGGACCTCACGGACTACATGCGCGAGATCGGCGTGAAGGTCCAGTACCTCCACTCCGAGGTCGAGACGATCGAGCGTGTCGAGATCCTGCGCGACCTGCGGCTCGGCGTGTACGACGTCGTCGTGGGGGTGAACCTCCTGCGGGAGGGCATCGACCTGCCGGAGGTCACGCTCGTCGCCATCCTCGACGCGGACAAGGAGGGTTACCTCCGCTCGGAGGGCTCCCTGATCCAGGTCGTGGGCCGCGCGGCGCGCCACGTCGAGGGGCGCGTGATCATGTACGCGGACCGGCGCACCGACTCGATGAGGCGCGCCATCGCGGAGACCGAACGGAGGCGCGAGATCCAGATCGCCTACAACCGCGAGCACGGCATCGAGCCGCAGACGATCGTGAAGACCATCCGCGACATCGGCCTGCGCCTGCGTCAGGCGGGCGAAGACGCGTCGGCGCGCCCGGCTTCGCCGGGCGGCGCCGTGCCCCATTCAACGGCCCTGCCCAAGGACGAGCTCACGCGCCTGGTCAAGGACCTCGAGTCGCAGATGAAGACCGCGGCCAAGGAGCTGCAGTTCGAGCGCGCGGCGGCGCTGCGCGACGAGGTGGTCGAGCTGCGCGGCCTGCTCGCGCTCGAGAGCGGCGGCCCGGTCGACGCCGCGGACGCTCCCACCCGCACCATGACTGCAAACATGCGTCCCAAGCGCGTGCGCCGCAGGAGGTACGGCTGATGCTGTTCCTGAACGTCGTCACGGTGGCGATCGTGGGTGCGCTGGCTCTCGCGATCGCGCTGTTCGTGCAGCGGGGCCGCGACGGGATCGACCTGAGCCCCCGAGCGCTCCTGCGCGTGTACCTCTACATCGCGTCGCTCGCCGGCATCGCCGTGCTCGCGAGCGGTCTCGCCGCGCTCGTCGCCTTCAGCCTGGCGCAGCCGTTGGGCACGGACGCCGTCTACGGGTCCTCGGGCGCGTTTGCCTCCGTGCCCTGCCCCGCGGGCGGCGTCGACTGCAAGCCCGGTCCGTCCGCGGACGACGTGCGGCGGATGAACGACGAGCGCGATCGTCGAGTGACCGAGGATCTCGTTCGCGGGATCACGTTCACGGCCCTCGGCGCCCTCTTCTTCGGCGCGCACCGGGCCGCGCGCAAGGCGGTGAACTCCGACGAGCCGCAGTCCCTCCTGCTGCGCGGCTATCTGATGATCGGCACCGTCGCGTTCGGGCTCGCGGCGATCACGATGCTGCCCTCCGGTCTCACCACGGTGATCACCAACAAGGTTGCGGGCACCTCGACCGAGTTCTACCGCCAGGCCGCCGGCCAGGAGCTTGGGGCGGGGCTCGTGGCTCTCGTCGTGTGGCTGCTCTACCTCTGGCTCGTCGTGCGCGACTTCCGCACCGCCCGCTGATGCCGGCCCCACGCAGGACAACTGGTCCGCCGAACCACATCCACGTCAAGGGCGCCCGCGAGCACAACCTCAAGAACATCGATGTGATGATCCCGCGCGACCGGCTCGTGGTGATCACCGGCCTCTCAGGCTCGGGCAAGTCCTCGCTCGCCTTCGACACGATCTACGCCGAGGGGCAGCGCCGGTACGTCGAGTCCCTGTCGGCGTATGCCCGCCAGTTCCTCGGGCAGATGGAGAAGCCGGACGTCGACTTCATCGAGGGCCTCTCGCCGGCGGTGTCCATAGACCAGAAGGGCGCGACCCGCAACCCGCGGTCCACCGTCGGCACCGTCACCGAGATCTACGACCACATGCGGCTGCTCTTCGCCCGCGTCGGCGTTCCCCACTGCCCCAAGTGCGGCAGGCCGATCCAGGCGCAGACCGTGCAGGCGATCGTGGACGGCGTCGCGAACGAGCCGGACGGCACGCGGCTCCTGATCCTCGCCCCGCTCGTACGCGACCGGAAGGGCGAGCACCAGCAATTGCTCGCGACCGCTCGCCGCGGCGGGTTCGCGCGGGTGCGCGTGGATGGGGTCGTCCGGGACCTGAGCGAAGACATCGCTCTCGACAAGATGAAGAACCACACCGTCGAGGTCGTGGTCGACCGCTTCGTGGTCCGGCGCGGCACGGAGGCCGAGGAGGACCGCGGCCGCCTGACCGACTCGGTGGAGACCGCACTGCGGATGGGCGAGGGATTGCTCGTCACCGCGCCCGCGGATGCGAAGGGCCCGACGGCGGACCGTACCTACTCGGAGCGGTTCGCGTGCCCCTTCGACGGCTTCTCGATCGGGGAGATCGAGCCGCGCTCGTTCTCGTTCAACTCGCCGCACGGCGCCTGCCCGTCCTGCACGGGCCTCGGCACACGGCTCGAGCCGGACCCGCAGCTGATCCTCGCCAATCCCGACCTCTCGCTCGCGGAGGGCGCGATCCTGCCGTGGCAGCGGCAGTCCGCGGCGACGTCGCACCACCGCGGTGCTCTCATCGAGGCGCTCGCGAAGAAGCTCGGCATCTCGACCAAGACGCCGATCCGCGACCTGCCCAAGAAGGCGGTGGACGCGATCCTCGAGGGGACCGACGAACCGCTGAAGGTCCGCTACGAGGGCCGTTCGGGCTCGTCGCGCACGTACGAGATGGAGTTCGAGGGCGTCCTGGCCTGGGTCGACCGCCACTACCGCGAGACGACGTCGGAGTTCCTGCGCGCCGACCTCGAGCGGTACCTCTCGGAGCGTCCGTGCCCGACGTGCGGCGGCAAGCGGCTGAAGCCCGATGCCCTCGCGGTCACCATCGGCGGCAAGAGCATCGTCGACGTCACGCGCCTCTCGGTGGGCGACGCAGCCGAATGGGCTGCGGGCCTCGACGCCGCGGACTCGCCCCTCGGCCAGCGGGAGCGCAGCATCGCCAAGCAGGTGCTGAAGGAGATCCGCGCGCGGCTCGGCTTCCTCGTCGACGTAGGGCTCGACTACCTGACGGTCGACCGCGCCGCGACGACGCTCTCCGGCGGCGAGGCGCAGCGCATCCGACTCGCGACGCAGATCGGCTCGGGCCTCATGGGCGTGCTCTACGTGCTGGACGAGCCGTCGATCGGCCTGCACCAGCGCGACAACGCCAAGCTGATCCGGACGCTGATCGGGATGCGCGACCTCGGCAACACGATCATCGTCGTCGAGCACGACGAGGAGACCATCCGTACCGCCGATTGGATCCTCGACATCGGTCCCGGTGCCGGGGAGCACGGCGGCGAGCTGGTGGCCGAGGGCCGGCTCGATGCGATCGTGCGCAGCCAGCGTTCCCTGACCGGGGCCTTCCTGTCGGGCCGCCGCAGCATCGCGGTCCCGCTCCGGCGCCGCCAGCCGCGGCGCGAGGCGATCGTCATCAAGGGGGCGAGAGAGCACAACCTGAAGGACATCGACGTGCGGATCCCGCTCGGCGTGTTCGTCTCGGTGACCGGCGTCTCCGGGTCCGGCAAGAGCACGCTCGTGAACGACATCCTGTACCGGCGGCTCGCGCAGGCGCTCACGCGCGCGAAGGAGCGGCCGGGCGAGCACGACCGTGTCGACGGCATCGTCCACGTGGACAAGGTGATCGACATCGACCAGTCGCCGATCGGCCGCACGCCGCGGTCCAATCCGGCAACCTACGTGGGCCTGTTCACGCCGATCCGCGACCTCTTCGCGGCGGTGCCGGAGGCGCGCCTCCGCGGCTACACGGCCGGCCGCTTCTCGTTCAACGTGAAGGGCGGGCGGTGCGAGGCCTGCACCGGCGACGGGATCATCAAGATCGAGATGCAGTTCCTCCCTGACGTGTACGTCCCGTGCGAGGTCTGCCAGGGCAAGCGCTACAACCGCGAGGCGCTCGAGATCCACTACAAGAGCAAGAGCATCGCCGCGGTTCTCGAGATGACGGTCGAGGAGGCGCTGGCATTCTTCGCGAGCGTCCCGTCGGTCGCGTCCAAGCTCCGGACGCTTCACGACGTGGGCCTCGGCTACATCCATCTCGGGCAGCCGGCGACGACGCTCTCGGGCGGTGAGGCGCAGCGGATCAAGCTCGCCACCGAGCTGTCGCGACGGTCGACCGGCAAGACGCTCTACATCCTCGACGAGCCTACGACCGGCCTGCACTTCGCAGACGTCGACAAGCTGCTCGAGGTGCTGCACCGCCTGGTCGACGCGGGCAACACGGTGATCGTCATTGAGCACAACCTCGATGTGGTGAAGACCGCGGACCACGTGATCGATCTCGGTCCGGGCGGGGGAGCCTCCGGCGGGCGCCTCATCGCCGAGGGCACGCCCGAGGAGGTCGCGCGGGTGAAGGACTCGTGGACCGGGCGCTACCTGAAGGAGCTGCTCACCACCGGCAAGCTGAAAGGCATCGCCTAGCCCTTCGGGGCAAGATCGATCGGCCCCAGCTCCAGGTCGCCGCGGTGGGTCGGCGGGATCTTCCACAGGACGAACCCGTGCCCGGTGCCGACGTGCTCGGCGTTCGCCGCGTCCGTCGCGGCCTTGAACGCCGGCTCGAACGCGGCCGCGTCGCGCTTCTCGCACGCGCTGACCACCGCCTCGAGCAGCGGTTTGAACGTCTCGACGCCCTGCGCGTAGTGCGGGTTGAGCATCCCGAAGGTGTTGATGAGCTTGCGGACGTGCTTGGCGCAGAGGGTCGCGAGGCGCCAGTTGCCGCCGCGAGCGGCGTGGACGCAGGTGCTCCACTGCTCGCCGATCATGAACATCGAGTCCTCAGCGATCGGCAGGGCTGCCGCGATCTGCTCCAGCGTGAGCTCCGCGCGGCCCTTCTTGACGGTGAGCGGCTTCGGATCCTCGGTCACGCGGGGATCGTAGCGGGCGATCCCTCCGGGTGCGGCGGCGACGGGTGGTAGGCTCCGACCACGCGGGAGTGCCGGGAAGTCTGGTCGGCGGAGGTACTGGTCTGTTCACATCCCTCGGCCGATCCCGCCGCCCACGCGTCCCCGAGCCCCTCGCGGCGTTCCTCGCCGCGGAGACCACGGGCGCACTGGTTCTCGTCGCGGCGACGGCCGTCGCGATCGTCTGGGCGAACATCGATCCCGCCGCATACGAGTCGCTCTGGCACGTGCCGATCGAGCTGCGCGTAGGGGGAGTGGCCCTCGTCGGGCTCGACTTGCGCCACTGGATCAACGACGCGCTGATGGCACTGTTCTTCTTCGTCGTGGGCCTCGAGATCAAGCGCGAGCTGGTCGACGGAGAGCTGGCCGATCGGCGGCGCGCCGCGCTTCCGGTCTTCGCCGCCCTCGGTGGCATGGTGGTGCCGGCCCTCATCTACCTCGCGTTCAACGCCGGTGGGCCCGCCGCCCGCGGCTGGGGCATCCCGATCGCGACGGACATCGCGTTCGCCGTCGGCGCCCTGGCGCTGATCGTGAGGAGCGCGCCTCCCGCCCTGCGGCTGTTCCTGCTCGCCGTGGCGATCGCCGACGACATCGGGTCGATCGTGGTCATCGCGCTGGCGTACAGCGGCCAGGTGGCGATCGGCCCGCTCGTCGCGGCCGCCTTGCTGCTGGTGCTCGTGGTCGCGCTGTGGCGGACGCACCGTCCCTGGAGCGCCGCGCCGCTCGCCGTCCTCATGGTCCTGACCTGGGGCGCGACACTGGCCTCGGGCGTGCACCCCACGATCGCCGGGGTCGCGCTCGGCCTCGTCACTCCGGCTGGTGCGTCACCGGATCCATCCCCGGCCGAGCGGCTCGAGCGAGTCTTCCATCCCTGGACGAGCTACGTCGTGATCCCGGTCTTCGCCCTCGCCAACGCGGGCGTGGTTCTCGACGGGGCCGCGCTGACCGGCGCGCTCGCCTCTCCGATCACCCTCGGAATCGCGTTCGGGCTCGTGTTCGGCAAGCTCATCGGCGTGTCGGGGGGCGCGTTCGTCGCGGTGCGCTTGGGCGTGGGCTCCCTGCCGCGAGGCCTCGGTTGGGGCCAGGTGGTCGGCGCCGCCGCGCTCGCCGGGATCGGCTTCACGGTCTCGCTGTTCATCGCGGGCCTGTCCTTCAGCGACGGCGCGCAGTCCGCCGACGCGAAGGTGGGGATTCTCGCGGGCTCGATTCTCGCCACCGTCATCGGCGCCGTGCTGCTCCGGCGGCTCTCGCCGGTCGCGAGCGCGAACGAGCGGCGGACGTGAGCGCAGGGGGTTGGTCGAACGGGGCGGCTGTGGCCGCGCGCGGACTGACCAAGGACTACGGCTCGGGCCGCGGGCTCTTCGACCTCGATCTCGAGATCGCCGCGGGCTAGGTGTTGGGCCTCCTCGGCCCGAACGGAGCGGGGAAGACCACCGCCATCCGCCTACGCATGGGGATGATCCACGCGACGCGCGGCGGCGCCACGATCCTCGGCCTCGACTGCGCGCGGGACGCCGTCGCCGTGAAGCGCCTCGTCGGATATCTGCCCGGCGAGCTGCCGCAGTTCGGCGGGTGGAAGGGCGACGAGGTCGTCTCCTATCTCGCGGCGCTCCGGGGCGGCGTCGACGAACGCCAGGTGGCGCGCCTCGCGGAGCGGCTCGATCTCGATCTCAGCCGGCCCTTCCGGGTGCTCTCGCGGGGCAACAAGCAAGAGCTCGGGATCCTCCTCGCGCTCATGCAAGCGCCGCGCGTCCTCATCCTGGATGAGCCGAGGTAGCGGTCTAGGCGGGCGCCCGGATGGCCGGGATCGCCCTTCCGATCGGCGACGTCCTGCTCTCCGCGGCGCTGCTCGTGCCTCTCGCCGGATCCTTCGGCGCGCTCGGGGCGCTGGCGGCATCGCGCTGGCCTCGGCTCGCGATCGCGGCGCTGTCGGTCGTGGCGCTTTGGTCCTACCTCGTCCCTCAGGTCGGTCCGCTCGTCGATGTCCCGGATTGGCTGATCCGGACGTCCTTGTTCGATCTCTACGGCACGCCGCTCCTCACCGGCGTCCGTTGGGGTGGCGAACTCGCGCTCATTGGGATCACCGTCGGCGGGTTCGCGCTCGCCGCGCTGGCGATGCGCCGCCGCGACGTCGGGACCTAGGGAGTGCCCAGGTCTCGGACGAGGCGCCCGAGGTTCGGCCCCGGCCCGTAGCGGTGCGTGCGGTCGTCGTGGCTCACGTAGCCGCGTGCGACGAGCGTCGCGAGGAGCCGGTGGGCTGTGCTCACGTGGAGCCCGGTGCGCGTGGCGAGCGTGGTGATCGCGAGGGGTGCGCCCTCGCGCGCGATCGTCTCGAGCAATTCGAGCGCCCGATCCACCGACTGCACGCCGCGCTGTCCCGGCAGACCTGCCATCCCTGCCGACGGTACTCCACACTGAAGGCGTGACGCACGCCCGATACGAGGGCCTCCTGGCGCAGATCGCCGCCTTTCCCGCGTCCCCCGGCGTGTACCTGTTCAAGGACGGGCGCGGGCGGGTGCTCTACGTGGGCAAGGCGGATGTGCTGCGCGACCGGGTCCGCGCCTATTTCGGCCCGTTGCAGGACGTGCGCCACGTCCGCATGGTGGAGCGTGCGGACCGGGTCGAGTACGTGGTTACGGAGAGCGTCTCCGAGGCGTACCTCCTCGAGGCGAACCTCATCAAGCAGCACCGGCCGCGCTACAACATCCGGCTCAAGGACGACAAGTCCTACCCGTACGTGCAGGTCACGCTCGGCGAGGAGTTCCCACGGATTCTCCGCACGCGCACGCTGGGTGATCGGAGCGCGCGCTACTTCGGCCCGTACGCGAACGCGAAAGCCGTGGACCAGACGCTCGACCTCCTCCAGAAGCTGTTCCCGTACCGGACGTGCCGCCTGACGATCGTCGGCGACGCGGAGGGGCGCGGCCGCACCGTGCCGCCATCGGCGCTGCCGAACGGACGGCCGTGCATCCTCTACGACATCAAGCGCTGCACCGCGCCGTGCGCGGGGCACGCCACGAGCACCGAGTACCGCGCGTCCATCGACCGGAGCGTGCTCTTCCTGCAGGGCCGCCATGCCGTGCTCGCGCGCGAGGTCCGCACCGAGATGGACGCCGCGTCCGAGCGGCTCGACTACGAGCGCGCGGCGGCGCTGCGCGACCAGCTCCAGGCCATGGAGCGCACGCTCGAGCGGCAGACGATCCACGCCTACTCGGGCGACGACTACGACACGCTCGGCGTCGCGCTCGACAACGGCCAGGCCGCCGTGCAGCTGCTGCGCGTCCGCGACGGCACCATCGTTTCGCGGGATCCGTTCCTGCTCGACGGCTCCGAGGGTGCGGGGCTGGGGGAGGTGCTCGCGTCGTTCGCGCGCCAGCACTACGCAGCGGCGTCGGATATCCCGCCGGAGGTCGTGGTCGGCGCGCCGTTCCCGGACTTGGCGGACTTCGCGGCGTTCCTCACCGAGCGGCGCGGCGGCCGTGCCGGCGTGCACATCGCGCGTCGCGGCCGCAAGCGGCGCCACGTCGAGCTGGCCGAGCGGAACGCGGTCGAGGCGCTCGAGCAGCAGCGTGTGAGCGCCATGGCGCACCCGGACACCTCGCGCGCCGCGCTCGTCGAGCTCGCGAGCGCGATCGGACTCGAGGCGCCGCCCGAGCGCGTCGAGTGCTACGACGTGAGCCATGTGCAGGGCACGAGCGTGGTGGCCTCGATGGTCGTCTTCCAGGACGGCCGCCCGCTCAAGTCGCAGTACCGGCGCTTCCGCTCGCGCATCGGCGACCGCAACGACGACTTCGTGAACATGGCCGACGTGCTCACGCGCCGCTTCCGGCGCCCGGCGGACGGTACCGACGCGTGGCCGCGGCCGGACCTCGTGATCATCGACGGCGGCAAGGGCCAGCTGAGCGCCGGCGTGGCCGCGCTCACCAAGGCGGGCGTCGGTGCGCTGGCGGTGATCGGCCTCGCGAAGGAGCACCGGGTCACGCGGCCGGGCGGGGAGCCCGAGCGCACGCAGGAGGAGGTGTGGCTCCCGGAACGGGACCGGCCGCTCCTCCTGTCTCCGTCGTCCGCGGGCTATCACCTGCTCCAGCGGATCCGGGACGAGGCGCATCGCTTCGCCGTGACGTACCACCAGAAAGTGCGCTCGCAGCGGGCGGTGCGCTCCGCGCTCGACGACGTGCCCGGGGTCGGCCCGGCCCGGAAGCGCGCGCTGCTGCGCAAGTACGGCTCCGTCCGCGCGCTGCGCGAAGTCCCCGAGGAGGAGCTCGCGACCGTCCCCGGCGTCGGGCCCGCGCTCGCCGCCCGGATCAAGGCCGCCCTGGCGTCGGGCTGAGCGGAACGTGCGCAAAGTGCGCTACAGAGCGGCCCTTGCGCATTGACGGGGAATCGAGCCAGTCGGAGATTTGAAGGCGGTGCGACACATCGGCTCCGGGATCGGGCTCGGGACTCCGGACAGCGATCGCGACGACGTCCGCGAAAACCGGTTCGAGCGGCGGCTCACCGTCGCCGGACGCGCCAGCATCCGCGTCGTCAACGTCTCGGGCGGCATCCGCGTCCTGAGCGGCGAGCCCGGGTCTGTGACCGTGCGCGGCACGAAGCTCGTCCACGGCGCGGGCGCCGCCGGCGCCGCCGAGGTCATCGCGGCGCTCGACGTCTCGATCGTCCAGACCGGCGACGCGATCGCGATCGAGCCGCGCATGCTCGAGCCCGCGCGCTTGTGGCGTGACCAGCTGCGCGGGCGCCGCGCTTCCATCGACTTCGAGCTCGTCGTCCCGGAGGGGGCGGCGGTCGACGTGCAGAACACCAAGGGCGCGATCGTCCTCGCGGGGGTGCGCGGGGCGGTGGTGGCCCAGAACGTGACGGGGCGGATCGCGCTCGAGGACGTCCGGGGGCCGATGCGCCTCCGCACGGTGAGCGGCGACGTGATCGCGGAACGCGTCGCCGGCCCGATCGAGGGCTCGGCGGTGAGCGGCAGCCTTTCTTTCCGCAGGTCCCGGCTGTGGCGGACGGACGTCCAGACGGTGAGCGGCGACGTCACGGTGGAGGGGGATCTCGCGGGAGCCTCGCAGCATCGCCTTCGCACGATCAGCGGGGACGTCTCGCTGGCGCTCTCCGGCTCGTCCTTCCGCGTCGACTACCGCAGCCTGAGCGGCGCGCTCCACGCGAGCCGCGGCGACGAGCAGCTTCGCCACGAGCAGCGCTACATGCGCGAGGCGCTGGTGGGCGATGGCCGGGTGGTCGTGCAGGTCCGGACGACGAGCGGGCCGCTGAGCCTGCTGCGCGCCGCCGAGCCGGACGTTCCGCGCGATGCCCCCGACGAGCCTGCGCAGTCTGCGCCGGACTCCGTCCGCACGGTCCTGGAGCGGCTCGCTCGCGGCGAGATTCGCGTCGACGAGGCGGCTGCGGAGCTCGACGCCCCGAGGTCCGGAAAGCCCCGGGAGGCCACCCGCGCCGACGGTGCTGCCGCCCGCGGCCGGACGCTCCGCATCCGCGTCACCGAGGGCGGGGCGCAGAAGGTGGACATCGCCGTGCCCCTCGCGGTCGCGCGCGCGGGCACCGCCAAGCTCGGCGGCCTCGTCCGCGGGCACCTGGCCAAGCTCGGCGTCGATCTCGATCAGGCGATCCGGGACGCTGAGCGGACTGGTCGGCTCGTGGACGCGGGCGACGCCACGGACCGCCTGGAGATCTTCATCGACTGAGGGCGCCCTGTACGCTCCTCTCGTGAGATTCCTCGGGCGGATCCTCGCCAACGCCGTCGCCGTCGCGGTCGCCGCGAACGTCGTCACCGGCATCTCCTACGACCAGGTGGAGCCGATCAAGTCGCTCCTGCTCACCGGCATCGCGCTCGGCGTCGTGAACGCGATCGTGCGGCCGATCTTCGTGCTGCTCTCGGCCCCCATCACGTGCCTCACTATGGGGGTCTTCCTGCTCGTGGTGAACGGCGGCATGCTCCTGCTCGTCTCGTCGATCCCCGGCCTCGGCTTCCGCGTCGACGGCTGGATCGCCGCAATTCTCGGAGCGCTCGTCATCTCGGTCGTGTCGTGCGTCCTTTCGAGGGCCCTCCCGGACTGACGTGGCGATGCACGACTTCGTCGTCATCACCGGACTTTCCGGATCCGGCAAGTCGCAGGCGGTGAAGGCCTTCGAGGACCTGGGCTACTACACCCTCGACAGCCTGCCGCCCGCGCTCATGGCCACCGCGCTCGACGTGTGCCGCAAGGGCGGGCACCACCGCGTCGCGTTCGTGATCGACGCGCGCAGCGGCGCGATGTTCGCGCAGGCCGGAGCCGCGCTCGACGCGCTCGCCGGAGCGGGGAACGGTCCGCACGTGCTCTTCTTCGACGCATCGGATGAGGTGCTGCTGCACCGGTACAGCGAAACCCGCCACCGCCATCCGCTCGAGGCGCAGGGCGGCGTCGAGCCGTCGATCGCGAACGAGCGTGCGCTGCTGACCGACCTGCGCGTCCGCGCCGACAAGGTCATCGACACGACGCATCTCACTGTGCGCGACCTCCGCCACACGCTCCATTCGCTGTACGGCACCGGCCGCTCGGCCATGCTCGTGCATGTCTCGTCGTTCGGTTACCGTTACGGGCTCCCGCCCGCCGCCGACCTGGTGCTCGACGTCCGGTTCATGGAGAACCCCTTCTACCGCGCCGACCTGCGCCCGCTCTCGGGCAGCGACCCCAGCGTGCGCGACTTCGTGCTGGGGCATCCCGCGACGGCCGAATTCCTGGGCCGCATCGAGCCCTTCCTTCGTTTCGCGCTCCCGCGGTACGAAGGGGAGCGCAAGGCACGGCTCGGCATCGCGTTCGGCTGCACCGGCGGCCGGCATCGCTCCGTGGTCATCGCGGAGGAGATCGCGCGCCGCATCGGGACCTTCTGGCCGGGCGAGCTCACCGTGGCGCACCGCGACCGCGATCGCGGCGGCCAGGCCTCGTGAGGGGGTCGACGCTCAGCGAGGAGGTGAAGAACGAGCTCGCGCGCGGGCCTTTGGCCAGCTGTGATGCTCGTGTCGTCCGCCTGCTCCTTGCGCGGGTGAGCCGTCTCGGGCACCCGGC
>VGPA01000011.1 GCA_016875665.1 Chloroflexota bacterium
TGGTCGATTGCGCCATGTTCACGTGGTCGTTGGGGTTGATCGGCTTGTACACGCCGCGGGTCCCGCCCAGCCGCTCGTTGGCCAGATTGGCGATGACCTCGTTCGCGTTCATGTTGTGCGAAGTGCCGGCACCGGCCTGGAACACGTCCACCACGAACGACTCGGCATGCTTGCCGGCCAGGATCTCGTCGCACGCGGCGACGATCGCGTCGCGCTCCTTCGCACCGAGCCTTCCGGCATCGTGGTTGGCGAAGGCCGCCGCCTTCTTGACCAGGACGGTGCCCCGGACGAAGGCCGGGAACGCGCGGTAGCCGGAGATTGGATAGTTTTCGACCGCTCGCTGGGTTTGCGCTCCCCAGAGCGCCCGCTCGGGGACCATGACATCGCCGAGGGTGTCGTGCTCACGCCGAACACTCATACGAATTGGTAGGATACGACTCCCGACATGCGGAAGAACCAACTCAATTGGATGATCGGCGGTCCCCAGGGTTCCGGCATCAACGCATCGGCGGAGGTCTTCGCGCGATCGTGCAGTCGCGCCGGGCTCCGCGTGTACGCCACGTTCGACTACCACTCCAACATCATGGGCAAGCACTCCTTCTACCGGGTGCGCGTCGCCGACGAGGATCTCCGCTCCTTCCGCGACCCGGTCGACGTCCTCGTCGCGCTCGACGAGGAGACGCTGACCGGCGACGGGCACCACCGCCGCTGGGCCACGCACTTCGGCCACCTGCACGAGGTCTCGCCCGGGGGCGGCGTCGTCTTCGACACGGAGGCCGGCTTCGACCCGGCGACCTCGGACCGGAAGGACATCAAGTTCTTCCCCATCCCGCTGATGGAGCTGATCAAGACCGCACTCACCGAGATCGGCAAGGGCGGCCAGTTCCGCGCCTACGAGATCATGAAGAACACCGTCGCGCTGGGCGCGTCGCTCGCGCTGTGCGACTACCCCTTCGCCAGTCTCGAGAGCGTCATCGCCGACCAGTTCAAGGCCAAGCGCTTCGACGAGATCCGCGGCCTGAACGTCCGCGCCGCGCGCCTGGCGTTCGACTACGTGCGGGACCACTTCAACATCAAGGACTTCCCGTACCAGCTCGGCCCCGGCCCGGACGCCAAGGCGCGCATCCTCGCCAAGGGCTTCGAGATCATCGGCATCGCCAAGCTGAAGGCCGGCTGCGCGTTCCAGACCTACTACCCGATCTCGCCCGCGACGGACGAGAGCGTGTTCCTGGAAAAGCAGCAGCGCGCGCAGAACCTCCTGGTCGTGCAGTGCGAGGACGAGATCTCCTCGATCAACATGGCCGTCGGCGCGGCCCACACCGGCGTGCGCGCCTCGACCGCCACCAGCGGCCCCGGCTTCGCGCTGATGGTCGAGGGCATCGGCTTCGCCTCGATCACCGAGGCGCCCGGCCCGGTCGTCACGCTGTACCAGCGCGGCGGCCCCTCGACCGGCATGCCGACCCGCCAGGAGCAGGGCGACCTGCTGCTGACGCTGCACCCGGCGCAGGGCGATTTCCCGCACCTCGTCACCGCTCCGGGCGACCTGCGCGAGTCGTACCAGGACACCTTCTCCGCGTTCAACTGGGCGGTCTACACGACCATCGACAAGCTCGAGCTGAAGTACGACAAGATCGAGCGCGGAAAGCTCTACCACCCGGGCGACTTCACGGACCCGCAGTTCAAAGGCCCGCACGACGGCTTCACCGCCCAGAACGGCCACCAGACGACGCAGTACGGCGGCGCGGAGAAGGAGTACCTCCGCTACGCGCTCACGCCGGACGGCATCTCGCCGCGCAGCCGCCCCGGCCAGGACGGAGGCCGCTTCTGGACCACCTCCGACGAGCACGAGCCGTCCGGCCACATCACCGAAGGCGTCGACATGCGCATCGAGATGATGCGCAAGCGCATGGGCAAGCTCGACCTCGCGCTGAAGCTCATTCCGGAGGACCAGCAGCTCGGGCTTTGGGGCCCGGCCGACGCCGACCTGACGGTGGTGTCGTGGGGCTCGCCCAAAGGCACCATCCTCGACGCGATCAAGGTCCTGGAGGCGGAGGGCAAGAAGGTCAACTTCCTCCAGTGCCGCCTGATGCGGCCCTTCCCGGCCAGGCGCGTCGGCGAGATCCTGCGCAAGGCCAAGAAGGTCGTGCTCGTCGAGGAGAACTACTCCGGTCAGCTCGGCCAGGTCATCGCGACCGAGACCGGCTTCATGATCCAGGAGCGCGTCCTCAAATTCGACGGTCGCCCGTTCAGCGAGGACGAGATGGTGAAGGCCCTCTCGAACGTCCTCGCCGGAGGCAAGGCCGAGGCGGTGGTGACAGTTGTCCGTTGAAGCGCCCGCGAAGAAGGTCAGCGTCAAGGACTTCCGCGCCGATCTTCACAACGACTGGTGCCCCGGCTGCGGCGACTTCGGGATCCTCGCCTCGATGCAGACCGCGTTCGCGCAGCTGCAGATCAACCCGGACAGGCTCGCCGTGTTCAGCGGCATCGGCTGCTCGGGCAAGACGCCGCACTACATCAACGCCTACGGCTTCCACACGCTGCACGGCCGCGTCCTCCCGGTCGCGACCGGCGGCCGCCTCGCCAACTCAGGCGTGACCGTGGTGGCGCTGGGCGGCGACGGCGACGGGTACGGCATCGGCGCCGGCTACTTCGTCAACTCGGGGCGCCGCAACGTCGACTTCACCTACCTCGTGCACACCAACCAGGTCTACGGCCTCACCAAGGGCCAGGCGTCCCCCACCCTCCAGCGCGGGCGCAAGACCAAGTCGATGCCGGAGCGCGCGATCCAGGACGGCATCAACCCGATCGCGATGGCGGTGGCCGCCGGCTACACGTTCATCGCCCGCGCGTACGCTTTGGACGTGAAGTACACCGCCTCGATCATCGCCAAGGCCATCCAGCACAAGGGGTCCGCGCTGGTGGACGTCCTCCAGACCTGCCCGACGTACAACGACCTCTACACGAAGGAGTGGTACGAGGGCGCGGACCTGCCGGAGAAGCGCTCCCGCCTCTACAAGCTCGAGGACAAGGGCTACGACGGCGTGGTGAAGGACCCGAGCGACCCGCAGGAGCTGATCGCCAAGAAGGCGGGCGCGGTCGCCCGCTCATACGAGGTCGACCCGATCCCGCTCGGCATCTACTACCAGGCGAACCTCCAGACTTACGAGGAGGCGGTGAGCGAGCGCATCCCCGCGCTCGCCACCACGCCGCTCGCCGAGCTGGACGTGTTCCACCGCGACGTGAGCCCGCTCCTCGAGGCGATGCGCTAACGGGTCTAATCGACCCGCTCAACGCCCAGATCGCGGGCGCTCAACCTCGCCGGATCGGCGAGCCTCGTCCGGAAATCCCGCTCAGGGCGCCAGGGCCATGTCGGCGGTCAGCACCTGCCCGTTTTCCACCAGCAGCCGACCTGACCGCCAGACCCGGGTGACCGACCGGAGTGCGCGAAGGTCCGTCGCGGGATCGCCCGGCACCTGAACCAGATCGGCGATCTTGCCTGGTTCGATCGTTCCGATCTCGGCTTGGAGCCCGAGCCCCTCGGCGCCGCTGCGGGTCGCGGCGGTGATCGCCGCGAGCGGGGTCATCCCCAGTTCGCTGACCATGAGGTCCAGCTCTCGGGAGAGCGGGTCCCACGTGTCGGTCCCGGTGGCGAAGCGGATCCCCATCCGGCTCATCGCCGCAAGCTCACGCGTGCGTTCCGGACGGATCTGCCGCTGCTGCCGGTGGAGCGGCGGCAGATTCGCCGAATCATCCTGGCTGGGGCGAAACGCCACGCTGAGGGTGGGGACGGCCGTGAGGTCCTTCGCGGCGATCTGCGCGACCACGTCGCGATCGATCTCCAAGCGCCCATCGGTCCCGAGCCAGCCCAGGTGTTCGAGGGTGTCGACCCCCGCCGCAACGGCGTTCCGAATCCCAGCCGTGCCGTTGCAGTGCGCCAGCACACGCTTACCGAGGCGGTGAGCCTCGGCGACGGCGACCGAGAGCTCCTCCGCTGAATACTGCGCGGCGGCCGGGTTCGAATTGCGGGTTCCCCCGCCGGTCGCGGCGATCTTGACGGTGTCCACGCCTTCCTCGACGAGCTGCCGAACCGCTTTGCGGAGGTCCTGCGCGCTGTCGGCACGGATGCCGTTGGGCCAGCCGTGCCCGGCGGTGGTCGTGATGATCCGTCCCGAGCTCATCACTCGGGGGCCGGCCAGCAGTCCGGCGTTGATCGCATCGCGAATCTGCTGCGTGAGGCGTCCCGGACCCCCCGCATCACGAAGTGTCGTGACGCCCCAGCGCAGAGACAGCTGCGCGCGCAACGCACCGCGAAGGAGCGTCCGCTCATCGCCGCCGGTCCCTGCCGCCCAGCCGCTCTGACTCGGACGCATGTGGCCCGCCACACGGTCGGCTTCGAGCGCCGCACTGAGGTGGACGTGCATGTTGATCAGCCCGGGGATCAGCGTGGAACCGGTCGCGTCCACCACCTGCGCGCCCTCCGGACGCGGTCCACGCCCGCGGCCCACGGAGGTGATCAGGCCGTCGGTGATGACGACCTCGGAATCAAGTAGCGGCGGACCGCCGTTCCCGTCGATGAGCCGGGCACCGGAGATGACGACGACGCTCACGGGCGGCTCCGGCACGGCTTCGCACTCGAGCCGTGCCGCGCCGGGATCAGGTTTCCATCCAGGTGTGCTGGTCCACCGTGACCAACCCGGTCCGGCGGTGGTGGATGTTGTGCACCTTTCGGCTGTGTCCGGCGATCTCCTTGGTCGCGAGCGACCAGATACTCGGTGCCTGCGCCGACACGCGTTCCTGGGCATCCTTCAGCAGGGCGAGGCGCCTGCTCTCGTCGGGCGACTTCTGCGCCTGATCGAGAATGGCGTCGATCTCCGGATAGCAGGTTCCAGCGGTGTTCGTGCCGACCGGCCGGAAGAAGTTGCAGCCGTAGCGCTGCTCGATCCAGTGGACGGTCGGACCGCCGCCCGTCGCGTCGAGATACAGCTCCAGCGGGCTCTTGTCGGGCGGCATCCGAAGCAGGGTGAGGAACTGAGCGAACTCGAGGATCTCGAGCTTCACCGTCACCCCGACGTCACGCAGCTGCAGCTGCACCGCCTGCTGCATCTCGAAGTCCTTGAAGTAAGCGCCCTTCGGGCCGACCATCGTCGCCGAGAATCCGTTGGGGTAACCCGCTTCGGCCAGCAACCGCTTCGCTCTCGCCGGATCGAAGTTGAAGCCGGGTGTCTCCACGTAGCCGACCTGGCCCGGAACGGATGGCCCATTCATACGCTGGGCATAGCCGGCGTAGACGTTTTTGACGATTGAGTCTTTGTCGATGGCGTGGTTGAGGGCTTGGCGCACCCGCAGATCGCTGTACGGCTTCTTCAGGCTGGCCATGCCGATGAACAGACTGCGGGTGGTCGTCTTCACGCTCGTCTTGAGCGACGGGTGGTTCTCGATCCGCGTGGCCGACTCGGGATTCAGCGTCCGGGCGAGGTGCACGTCACCAGCCTCGAGCCCGATCGCCCGAGCCTCCGCCTCCGGAACCACCCGCAGAATGACCTGATCGAGGTACGCCTTGTCGCCCCAGTAGTCGTCGAATCGCGCGGCGACGAACCGCACCTCACGGGCCCACTCGACGAACTTGAAGGGTCCGGTGCCGACCGCGATCTTCGACAGGTCCGCGCCGTACCTCTCGATCGCCGCGGGGCTGATGATGAAGCCCCAACTCGTCGTCCCGCCGCAAGCGTCGGCCACCCGGTCGATGAAGAACGCATCGACCTTCTTGGTGACCAGCCGAACGGTCATGTCATCGATGACATCGACCCGATCGAGCACGGCGAGCGCGAGACGCCCGAGGCCGACCTGATCCTTGGGCGGATTGAGATAACGGTCGAAGTTGATCTTGACCGCGTTCGCGTTGAAGGGCGTCCCGTCGTGGAACTTGACGCCGGGCCGCAGCTTGAAGGTCCACGAGTTGGGGCTCTCCTGCTGCCAGCTCAGCGCAAGCCCTGGCCTGATCTCCAGATCCGGGGAATACGAGATCAGACCCTCATAGATGAGGGTGAACGCGGCAAGGGAGGGCTGGTCGCCGGAGCGCCCTGGATCGAGATTCGTGATCTCCGCCTGGATCACGTTGGTCAGCGCACCGCCCCGGCGCGGGGTGAGCTGCGCCGGAGCCGGAGCGCTTGCGGAGCAGGCGCTGATCAGGCCGCCGGCTCCGACCGCTCCCGCCGCGGTGATGAACGTGCGACGGCTGAGTCCTCTTGCCACGATGACGACCCTCCTCGATTTGGCCAGTCGCGCCGGGCGCAGCCCGGATCCCGCGGGCACGCAATGCAAAATAGCGAGTCGAGAAGCAAGGGCGCTGCTGGGCCCCGTGTCCCCCGCACGCGCCGGCCCGGGCGAAGGCGGCGCGAAGCCGGACGGCGAATGCTGTTCCGAAGCGGGCTCAGTGTCCGTCGCGGCTCACCGAGAGGACGTCGCGGACGCCTTCGATGCGCGCGAGGACGCGCGAGAGCTGGTCGATGCTGGTCACCTGGAGCGTCGCGCTGACCGTGGCGGAGTGGTCCGGGTTGGCGGTGGCGGCGAGGCTCAGGATCTGCACCTGCGCTTCGCTGATGACGGCCGCGACGTCGCGCAGGAACCCCGGCCGGTCCCAGCCCTGAATGCGCACCGCGACCGGGTAGGTCCGCGCGGTGCCGCTGCGGTCCCATTCCACCTCGACCATGCGCTCGGTCTCGCCGGACGCGCGGATGTTCGGGCAGTCGGTCCGGTGCACGGTCACCCCGCGGCCTCGGGTGATGTAGCCGAGGATCGCGTCGCCGGGCACCGGGTTGCAGCAGATCGCCATCCGCACGAGCAGGTCCTCGACCCCTTTCACGCGCACGCCGCCGCGCGCGGTTGGGGGCGGCGCGGGCGGCGCCACCTCCGGGATCGCGAGCTCCCGGTCGTCGCGGATGCCGAGGCGCGTGACGACCTGCGGCGGCGTGATCGCGCCGAAGCCGAGCGAGGCGTAGAGGGTGCCGAGGTCGGGCTGGTTCAGGCTCGCCGCCACGCGGCGCAGGTCGTCCTCGGGCACGTCGGCGAGCGAGCGCTGGGCGATCCGGCGCAGCTCGCGGTCGAGCACCTCGCGGCCGTGAACGATGTTCTCCTCGCGCTCCGCCCGCTTGAACCAGCCGCGGATTTTCTCGCGGGCGCTGGCGGTACGTACGATCGAGAGCCAGTCCCGCGACGGGCCGCGGGCGGCGCGGCTGGTCACGATCTCGACGATGTCCCCGGACTCGAGGCGATGGTTGAGCGGCACGAGGCGCCCGCTCACTTTCGCCCCGATGCAGCGATGGCCGATGTCGGTATGGATGCGGTAGGCGAAGTCGATCGGCGTCGAACCGGCGGGCAGGTCCTTGACCTCGCCCTTCGGGGTGAAGACGAACACCTGGTCGTGGAAGACCTCCACCTTGAGCGACTCGACGAATTCGGTGTCGCTGACGTCGTGCTGCCACTCCATGAGCTGGCGGATCCAGGCGAGCTTCTGCTCGTACTGCGGATCGGTCTTCCCGCCCTCCTTGTACCGCCAGTGCGCCGCCACGCCGTACTCGGCGAGCGCGTGCATCTCCTGCGTGCGGATCTGAATCTCGAGCGGCTTGCCGTCGGGGCCGATCACCGCCGTGTGGAGCGAGCGGTACAGGTTTGGCTTCGGCATCGCGATGTAGTCGTCGAACTGCCCCGGGATCGGCGGCCAGAGCGCGTGCACCACGCCGAGCGCCGTGTAGCACGCCGGGATGTCCTGCACCATCACCCGGATCGCGAGCAGGTCGTAGACGTGCTCGAAGTCGATCTGCTTGCGGCGCATCTTCTCGGCGATGGACCAGAGGTGCTTCGCACGCCCCGAGAGGTCGGCCCCGATTCCGGCGCGCTCGAGCTCGGCGGCGAGCGTCTTCATCGCGTTCCCGACATAGCGCTCGCGCGCCTGGCGCCGGGCCGCGAGCTGCTCGGCGAGCTCGCGGTACTGATCGGGCTCGAGGACCTTGAACGCCAGATCCTCGAGCTCCCACTTGATCTCACCGATGCCGAGCCGGTGCGCCAGGGGCGCGTAGATCTCGACCGTCTCGCGCGCGATTCGCTGCTGGGCCTCGACGGCGAGCGCCTCGATCGTACGCATGTTGTGGAGCCGGTCGCACAGCTTGATCACGACGACCCGCAGGTCGTCCGCCATCGCGAGGAACATCTTGCGCAGGTTCTCGGCCTGCCGTTCGTCGCGCGTCGCCCCGGTGACTCTCGAGAGCTTCGTCACGCCTTCGACCAGGCCGGCGACCTCATCGCCGAACTCCCGTCGGATCTCGTCGTTCGTGCGCGCCGTGTCCTCGGGCACGTCGTGCAGGAACGCGGCAAGGATCGTCGGCGGGTCCATGCCGAGCTCCGCCAGGAGCAGCGCGACGGCGTTCGGGTGCTCGATGTACGGACCGCCGGTGGCGCGCTTCTGGCCCTCGTGCGCCGCGGCGGCGAACTCGTGCGCCCGCGTGACAGGCTCGGTCTCCGCCTCCGGATAGTGTCGCCGCAGCTCCCGGACCACTTCCTCGATGGTGACCGGCAGATCGCGGTGCGGGCGAAGGCGGTCGGCGATGCCGGCCACGTGCGCGGTCGGGCTCACGCCACGAGCTCCGACCGCATCGCGTCCGCGCAGCCGGCCGCCCCGAAGTCCTGGAGCTCGAGCTCGACCATCCCGCGGAGCCCCGTGCCGATGGTGACCACGGCGTCGAGGCGCCCATGGAGGTCGACGGCCTCGGCACGATCGCCGCGGCGGAAGGCCATCGCGTCGAAGGTGAAGCGCCCGACGGCGACCTTGCAGCGCAAGTGGTCGAGGTCGGCGCCGACCTGCCGCACCCCGGACACCGCGACGTCGCGGAGCAGGAGCCGCGGACGCGGATTCCCCATCCCGCACGGCTCGAGCGTGGCGAGCTCGAGGGCGAGCCGCGCCGTGAGCGCGTCGGGAAGGATCTCCGCGTCGACCGCGAGCGTGGGCACGGGCCGCACGCCGCCGAGGCGCTCCTTCACCACCGCGTCGATCCGCGCCGCGAATTCCTCGAGCGCCGCGGCCTTCACCGAGAAGCCGGCCGCCATCGCGTGACCGCCGTGCTTGAGCAGCAGATCGTCGCAGGCGTCCAGGGCCTCCGCGATGTGCACGGAGGCGATCGAGCGGCACGACCCCTTGCCCTCCTCCCCGTCGAGCGCGACCACGAGCGCCGGGCGTCCGTAGTCCTCGACCAAGCGCGAGGCGGCGAGCCCGACCACGCCGGCGGGCCAGTCCGCGTCCCACACGACGGTGGCCCACGCGTCCGGCCGCGCCGCGGCGCGCTCCCGCGCACCCGCCACCACTTCACGGGTCTTCTGCTGCCGCTCGGCGTTCCGCTCCTCCAGCCGGTCCGACAGGGTCTTCGCCTCCTGCGCGTCCTCGGTCAGAAGGAGGCGCAGCGCGTCCTCGGCGTCCGCGATGCGGCCGGCCGCGTTCAGCCGCGGGCCGAGCACGAAGCCGATCTCCGCTGCGGTCAACCGGCCGAGCTTCGCCCCCGAGCGCTCGACGAGGGCGCGCACCCCGGTGATCGGCGCGCGGTTGAGCGCTTCGAGCCCCGCGCGCACGATCGCGCGGTTGCCCGCGCGCAGCGGCACGACGTCCGCCACCGTCGCGAGCGCGGCGAGCTGGAGCAGCTCGTCCTGGCGCACGGCGAAGGCGACGTCGCCCAGAAGCGCCCGCGCGAGGACGAGCGCCACACCGGCCCCGGCGAGCTCCTTCTCCAGGGACGGGTCGCCGACCCGCCGCGGGTTCACCAGCGCGTGGGCCTCCGGGAGCTCCGCGGGTGGATGGTGGTGGTCGGTGATGATGAGGTCCAGGCCGAGCGTCTTGGCGAGAGCGGCCTCGCGGACCGCGGTGACGCCGCAGTCCACCGACACGACCACTTTCACGCCGTCCGCGGCGAGCCGCTCCAGCGCCTCCGCGTTGAGCCCGTACCCCTCCTCGTAGCGATTGGGGATGTAGGCGCCGACGGCGAGCCCGAGACCGCGGAACGCGCGCACGAGGATGGCCGAGCCGGCGATCCCGTCCACGTCGTAGTCGCCGTAGACGACGATGCGCTCCCGGGATTGGACCGCACGGCGGATGCGGGCGAGCGCCTTGTCCAGGTCGAGCATCGGCGGGCCGGAACCGAGCGCGAGCCGGGCGGCGAGGAAGTCGCTCATGCGCCCGGGCTCATGACCGCGGGTGGCGAGAATCCTCGCCACGAGCGCTGGAACGCCCTCGGGAGCACCGGACGAAACGGCGCGCGGGAGGATCCAGCGGCGATGCGGCTCGAGCGTCATCTGAACATCAGTATCTCGCGCTCGCGCTGGCGGCGGTTACGACCGGGACGCCGGTCCGCTCCGTTTCGTGAGGCCCGTGCGGAGGCGGGTGCCCCCGCGGCTCACGCGATGGCGCGGCTGGCGCTGCGTCCGCGCAGGCGGTCCTCGATCTCCTGCCAGAGCGAGATGATCTGGGCGGCGTTGAAGATCGAGGAATACGTCCCGGCGACGATGCCCACGATCAGGGCCAGGGCGAAGCTCCGGATCGAGAATCCGCCGTACAGGTAGATCGCGACGAGGACGAGCAGCGTCGTCACGCCCGTCACCACCGAGCGGGCCATCGTCTGCATGATCGAGAAGTTGATCACCGGATTGAGGGCTTCACCCGGGTTGAGCCGCAGGTTCTCACGGATCCGGTCGAACACCACGATCGTGTCGTGCACCGAGAAGCCCATCACCGTGAGCACGGCCGTCACGAACAGGCTGTCCACCTCGACGTTGAAGAAGTAGCCGAGAGCCGCGAACAGCCCGAGCAGCACGAGCGTGTCGTGCAGCAGCGCGATGATCGCCGCGATGCCGTAGCGGAACGCGGACCAGCCGTACTGCCGGAACGAAAACGCGATCAGCAGCACGATGAGCACCGACGCGACGACGATCGCCTGGATCGCGTTGCGGATCAGCTCGGCGCTGAATGAGGGGCTGACGGTGGAGCTCGCCAGGTCGCGGAGCCGCGCCCCGTACTTGGCGGCGAGCGCCCGCTGGACGGTGGTGATCTCCTCCGCCTGCATCTCCGCCGTGCGCACCTGGATCCGGCCGCCCTCCGCACCCTGCACGAGCGCCTCGGCGTGCCCGATGCTGGCGAAGAACTCGTCGACTTCGAAGGTGGGCGGCGGGCCGTCGAAGCGGATGTCGAGGAGCGTTCCGCCGCGGAACTCCACTCCCGGACGAAGGCCGCCCAGCGCCAGGAACACCACACCGGGAACGACGAGCAGGCCCGAGATCAGGAAGTACAGCCACTTGCGCTCGACGAGCCGGAAGATCACGACGACACCGCCGGCGAGTGGACCCCGCGCGGAGCCGGCTGCGCCCGCTCCTCGACGCCCCACAGCGCGCGGCGGCGGAGCGCCGGGACCTGGATCACGGCCCGCAGCAGCATCTGCGTGACGATGATCGCGGTGAAGAAGGACACCATCACGCCGATGCCGAGGGTGAAGGCGAAGCCCTTCACCGTGCCCGTGCCGAACTGGTAGAGCACTGCCGCGGAGACGAGCGAGGCCGCGTTCGAGTACGCGATCGACGAGAAGGCGCGGATCCGTCCGTCCTCGAGCGCGGTCCGCAGCGACTTGCCGCTCCGCAGCTCCTCCTTCAGGCGCTCGAACGTCAGCACGTTGGCGTCGACCGCCATGCCGATCGAGAGGATGAACCCGGCGATGCCCGCCAGCGTGAGCGTCACGGGCACGAGCCGGAAGATGGCGTACGTGAGCGCGGTGTAGTAGAGGAGCGCGAGCACCGCCACCGCGCCCGGCAGCCGGTAGTAGATCACCATGAACAGCGCGACGAGCATGAGCCCGATCGCGCCCGCGAAGAGGCTCCGGCTCACGGAGTCGCGGCCCAGTGTTGGCTCGACGCGCGTCGACTGGATCACCTCCAGCGGCACGGGCAGCGCACCGGAGTTCAGGAGCAGGCTCAGCTCCTTCGCCGTCTGCGGCGTGAAGCCGCCTTCGATCACGCCGCTGCCGCTGGTGAACACCTCACGGATCTGCGGCGAGGAGATCTCACGCCCGTCGAGCGTGATCTGGACGCGCCGGTTCACGAAGTCCTTCGACAGCTGAACCCAGCGCGAGCCATCGGGTTCGTTGAATTCGAAGTGCACGACCGGCGTGGTGCCCGAGGTGCCCTGGAACCGCACGTCGGTCGGCTTGAGGTTCGCGCCCGTAAGCGGAGGTTCGAGCGACTTGAACGTGGCGACGCCGTTCGAATCCGGGACCTTGAACTCGAGGAACGCCTGGCGGGTGGCGACCTCCTTGGCCTGCTCGAGGTCCGAGACGCCCGGGAGCTCGACGAGGATCTTGTCGTCGCCGTAGGCCTGGATCACCGGCTCGGACACGCCGATGGCGTTGATGCGCCGGTCGATCACCCGGATGGTCTGGGTTTGGAGGTCGAGCGGGGACTGGTTGGTGCCCGCCGGAAGTTGCTCCGTCCGCAGCCGCAGCACCAGCTGCGTGCCGCCCTGGAGGTCGAGGCCGAGGTGCGTCTTGATCTCCTGCTCGTACGTGGTTCCGCCCACGCGGAGGCAGATCCCCGGGCACGAGAACGGGAACGGGAACTGATGCTTCGGGATGTCCACCCAGATCGCGGCCACCGCGATGAGGCCGACGATCCACGGCCAAAGGCGCGCCATGCGCCCCTAACCCTAACCGGCGAGCGCGATCACTGCTTCTCGCGCTCCGCCGGCGGCTGTCCCTGCATCGCAGCGGCGATCCGCTCGCGCGCTTCGCGCATCTCACGGTCGAAGGCCGACTCGGGCGGCGGGCGCTTGGCGGCCTCGGCCAGCGAGGCCTCCCACCGGACGTTCGCCTCGACCCGCTCGCGCGCCTCGCGCAGCTCCTTGTCGAGCGCCGTCTCGGGCGGTGGGCGCTTCGCCGCCTCGGCCGCCTCGGCGGCGCGGAGGTCGGCGTTCAGGAACTCGCTGCGCAGCTCGTCGGACGTCCGGCGCAGGTCGTTGACGGCCTTGCCGATGTCGCGGGCGATCTTGGGCATCCGGTCGGGCCCGAGCACGATCAGCGCGAGGAAGAGCAGGAGGATCATCTCCTCCCCGCCCACGCCGAACACGGTTAAGCCACGTGGGCCGTGATCGACGCTCGCGCGTCGTTCACGGTCCGCTTCAGAGCGGCCGCCGCTGTGGCAGCCGCACTCTCGAAGTCCGCGCCCCGGGAGGCATACATGACCGAGCGGGAGGACGAGACGAGGAAGCCGCCGCCGTTCGCGTCGGCGGCCGCGCGGACGGCTTCGCCGGCGTCGCCGCCCTGCGCGCCGACCCCCGGCATGAGGAAGAGGCGGTCCGGGGCGAGCGTGCGGAGACGCCGCGCCTCCGCGGGGTAGGTCGCGCCGACGACGAAGCCGCAGCGGTCCGCCGGGAAGGCGGCCACGCACCGCTCGACCACGTGCTCGTAGAGCGGCCGCCCGTCGACCCGCAGGTCCTGGAAGTCGCGCGCGCCGGGGTTGCTGGTCCGGGCGAGCACCAGTGCGAAGCGTCCCTCGCCGCAGAAGGGGGCGATGCTGTCCAGCCCCAGGTACGGCGCGACGGTCGCCGCGCCGGCGTCGAAGCGGTCGAACAGCGCCCGCGCGTAGGCCACGGCCGTGTTGGGCACGTCGCCGCGCTTCGCGTCGATGATCACGGGGATCTCCCGCGGGATCGACTCGAGAACGGGCACCAGCACGTCGAGCATGGCCGCGCCGTACTGCTCGAAGAACGCCATGTTCGGCTTGAAGGCGGCGGCGTGCTCGGCCGTGGCGGCGACCAGGCGGCGCAGGAACGCCGTGGCGGCCTCCGGGCCGGCGCCGAGGTGCGCCGGAATCAGCTCGGGCTCCGGGTCGAGGCCCACGCAGACCAAACCGCCGCTCTTGCGAGCGGATGCTTCGAGCGAATCCCGGAACGCCGGCCTCACCATATGATTATCGGCGCTTCCACGCGTGGGGAGGAGCTCCCGATGCGACGTTCGATTCGCGCTTCGTTCGTCTTCGCGGTAGCGACCATGCTCGTCGTCGCCGCGTGCGGCGGCGCCGCACCGGCACCGGCGGGCGGTGCGGCGCCACCCAGCGGCCCCAAGCTCGGCTCCGACGAGCGCCCGATCGTCCTCGCGATCACCCCGTCGGCCGAGGTCCAGCGCCTGTCCACCACCGGCAACGCGATCGCCGCGGCTCTCGCGCTCGCCACCGGGCTGAAGTGGCGGGTGACCGTTCCGACGTCCTACGCCGCGCAGATCGACTCGGTCTGCTCCGGGCAGACGGACATCGCGTTCATCGCGCCCCTCCAGATGACGCTGCTGCTCGACAAGGGCTGCGGCTCGCCCATCCTCGCGGCGCTCCGCCAGGACTTCACGATCGACCCGACCGGTAAGCTGCAGCCCGTCTACATGTCGCAGATCGTGGTGCGCACCGACTCCGGGATCAACACCATCGCCGACCTCAAGGGCAAGCGCTTCGCGTTCGTCGACGCGCTGTCGGCGTCCGGCTTCCTCTTCCCCGCTCTGACGATCAAGAACAAGGGCGGCCAGGAACCGAAGACCTTCTTCTCGCAGACGATCAACGCGGGCGGCCACCCGCAGGCGATCCTCGCCGTCTACAACAAGCAGGTCGACGGCGCCGCGTCGTTCGTCGACGCCCGCGTGACCGTCGCGGGGACGACCACCCTCGCCGCGGGCATGCCCGCCGACATCCTCACCGCGACCAAGGTGATCGAGAAGGCGGGCCCGATTCCGAACGACGGCATTGCCGTCTCCAAGAACGTGCCGGCCGAGCTCGTCACCCGGGTCAAGAAGGCCCTCATGGACTACGGCGCGACGGCCGAGGGCAAGGCCAACTACAAGACGCTCTTCGCCTGGGATGGGCTCCAGGAAGTCGACGCGAAGTTCTACGACGGGATGCGCGAGGCCGCCAAGCTCGGCGGCGTGGACGTGGCCGCCGA
>VGPA01000012.1 GCA_016875665.1 Chloroflexota bacterium
GCGCGCGGCAGGACCGCCTGACCAAGCCGCGCGGCAGCCTGGGCCGGCTCGAGGACCTGGCGGTGGCGCTCGCGGGCATGCGTGGCGAGGTGCCGCGCTCGCTGCCCCGGCGTGCGGTGGTGGTGATGGCGGCGGACCACGGCGTCGCGGCGGAAGGCGTGTCGGCCTATCCCGCGTCGGTGACCGCGCAGATGGTCGCGAATTTCGCGAGCGGCGGTGCCGCGATCAACGTGCTCGCGCGCGTGGCGGGCGCGCGCCTGCGCGTGGTCGACATGGGCGTGGGCACCGGAACCGCGAACATGCGCCGCGCGCCGGCGCTCTCGCGCGAGGCGGCGGAGCGCGCGCTCCTGCGCGGCGCCGCGGTGCTCGACGAGGAGGCGGACGCCGGCCTCGATCTGGTCGCCACGGGGGAGATGGGCATCGCGAACACGACGGCCGCCAGCGCGATCGCCGCGGCGCTGACCGGCATGCCCGTGGCCGAGGTGGTCGGCCGGGGCAGCGGAATCGACGGCGCCGGCCTGGCCCGGAAGGTTGCCGTGATCGAGGACGCTCTGCGGCTGCACCGGCCCGGGCCCGGCGATCCGCTCGGCGTCCTCACAGCGGTGGGCGGGCTCGAGATCGCCGGTCTCGCCGGGCTCGTCCTCCGCGCCGCGGGGCGGCGCATCCCGGTCGTGCTCGACGGCTTCATCTCCGGCGCCGCCGCGGCCGTGGCCGACGCGCTCGCGCCCGCGTGCCGCCCGTACCTCATCGCCGCGCATCGCTCGGCGGAGCCGGGCCATCAGGCGCTGCTCGCGCGGCTGGGGCTCTCTCCGCTCCTCGACCTGGGCCTGCGCCTGGGCGAGGGAAGCGGCGCCGCGCTCGGCCTCCCCTTGGTCGAGGCGGCGGCGCGCATCCACCATGAGATGGCGACGTTCGGTGAAGCGGGAGTGGATGAGCAGTCATGAGCAAAGGTCCGGGCGGAGTGTTGAGTTGACGGTCTATCTGGCGCGGCATGCGCGGACGTCGTGGACGGGCGTCCGCTACTGCGGCCGGGCGGATCCGCCGCTCGACGCCGCCGGGCGCGAGGAGGCGGCGCGCCTGGCGAAGTGGTTCCGCGCGCGATCGCTCGTCCCGCCCACGATCATCGCGAGCCCCCAGGTGCGTGCGCTCCAGACCGCGCGTCCGATCGCCGAGGAGCTCGTGGCGCGCATCGAGACCGACGAACGGCTGATCGAGGTCGACTTCGGCGAGGTGCAGGGGCTGACCTTCCAAGAGGTGGGCGAGCGCTTCCCCGACCTCGCCCCGCGCATCCTGGCCGGCGAGCTCGAGATCGACTGGCCGGGCGGCGAGACCGCCGCGCAGATCCGCACGCGCGCCGCCGCTTTTTGGCGCGAGCGCGTCCAGACGCGCGCGGCCGACGTGATCGTGGTCGGCCACGGCCGCATGCTCGCCGCGATCCGCGGGCTCGTGAACGGCGGCGGCGCGACGCTCGCGCCCGCGTCGGTCGTGATGCTCGAGCACGTCGAGTTCATGCCCGCGTCGGATGCGAGCACCTGCGGCCATCCCCTCGCGGGCGGAAAGGTGGTGTGCGTGATCTGCGTGCAGCAGCGGATGTGCCTCGACTGCGGGCCCACGCACATCTGCTTTCGCGACTGCGCGCCCGCGGGCTGCCGGCCGGGCGGTTGCACGCGCCTGCTGCACGATGCGGTGGACGCCTAGCACGCGCCTGCGCGGGCTGGCGTGCCCCGGCCCGGTGGCCGACAATCGCTTCGTGGCGGCGAAGGCGGCGAAAGCCGAAGGCGAGGGCGCGGTCTCCGACACGGTCGAGCGCTATCTCGAGGCGATCTTCTACATCGACGGCGAGGGCGAGGTGGTCCGCGCCTCCCGAGTCGCCGACTGGCTCGGGGTCTCGCAGCCGACGACCGGCGCCGCCATCCAGCGCATGATCCGGGACGGCATGCTGCGCCTGGGCGCCGCAAAGGAGCTCGAGCTCACCAAGCGCGGGCGCGATCTCGCCGGCGAGATCGTGCGGCGGCATCGCATCGCCGAGCGCTGGCTGGTGGACGTCCTGAAGATGGACTGGCTCGAGGCCGACGTCGAAGCGGGACGCCTCGAGCACGGCATGTCGGCCGCGGTGGCCGACCGCCTCCACGACCTGCTCGGCCGCCCGAGCACCTGTCCGCACGGCAACCCCATCCCGGGCGCGGCAGGCAAGCGCCGCCCGGAGCGGATGCTCGCTTCGCTCGCGCCTGGCGAGTCGGCCGCCCTCCTGCGCGTGTCCGAAGTCGCCGAGCGCGAGGCGCCGGACCTGCTGCGGTTCCTCGGCGAGAGCGGCTTCACGCTGAACGGCCGCATCGAGGTCGTCGGCCACAGCCGCGGCGCGGGCACGGTCACGGTCAAAGTGGGCGGCCGCCGCGTCTCGATGTCCAGCGAGGTCGCGCGCCGCATCTGGGTGGAGGCCTAGGCCGGACCCGACCCCAGCGCGAGGCGCCGCACCTGCTCGCGCTCGGCCTCACCGAGCCGCCAGTCCACGGCCCGGATGTTCTGGTCGAGTTGCTCCGTGGTGCGCGCGCCGACGATGACGGTCGCGCACTCCGCTTGCGAGAGGAGCCACGCGATCGCGAGGTCTCCCGTGCTGCGTCCGCGTTCGCGCGCCCAGGGCTTGAGGCGCTCCGTCGCGGCGATGCCGTCGTCGGTGAGTTCCCCGCGATCGCGGAGCTCGGCCTCGCGGCTGTCCGCGAGCGTCTGGCCCAGGGCGTACTTGCCCGTGAGCGTCCCGGCCATGAGCGGCTGCTACGCGATGATCCCGAACCCCAGCTCGCGCGAGGCCGGAAGCAGGTGCGGGTCGTCCAGCCCCTGGATGAGACTCCACCGGTTCTCGGCGGCGATCCAGGGTGCCCATCCCTTCCGCTCCGTGACGCCGAGCACGCGGCGACACCGTGAACAGCCAGCGCTTCCTCGCCGGTCCTGACAACCTGCTGCTCGTCGACTTCAAGTGGACCAAGGTCCGGCCCAACGTCGCCCGCGCGTTCGAGATGAGCGCGGACGGCCGGACCCTCACCGTGCGGCTGCGCCGCGGCATGCGCTGGTCCAACGGCGACGCCTTCACCGCGGACGACGTGCTGTTCTGGTACGAGGACATCTACAAGAACAGGGAGCTCGTGCCTGCGCCGACGGCGAACCTGCTCGTCCGCGGCAAGGAGGTGACGATCGAGAAGGTCGACCAGTACACGGAGGTCCACGCGTCGAAGCCCATGCAGGGCGTCGAGCGCGTGCGCCTGCCCGGCGAGCGCCGCATGCGCGCCGCCGCTGAGCGGCGCGTGTCGGGCATCCCGATCCCGGACGACCACGTCACCCGCCTCCGGCCGCTCGCCGATGAGCTCGGGGTGCCCTTCCCGCTCTAGGAAGGCGGACTCGTCGGCGCGATGGCGAGCGAGAGGCCTCGCGACTGCATGGACATTGGGTTCCTGCATAGACCCTGCTGGGTATGCTTGCCGATAACGATCCCAGGTATCGGCCATCCGCGAGGGAGGACCCTGTGACTACCAGCGTCGCGCCGGCTGTCCGCCGCCCGAATATCGGGATCACGCCGCCCGGCCCGAAGGCCGCGGAGTGGATCGCGCGCGACGGCAAGGCGCTGTCGCCCTCGTTCACGCGGCCATACCCCCTGGTGATGGACCGGGGCGAAGGCCTGTGGGTGACGGACGTCGACGGCAACGAGTACCTCGACTTCACCGCGGGCATCGCGGTCGGCTCGACCGGCCACTCGCACCCGAAGGTCGTCGAGGCAATCGAGACGCAGGCGCGCAGGTTCTTCCACATGAGCGGTACGGACTTCTACTACGAGCCCGAGATCCGCTTGGCGGAGCGGCTGGCGAAGAACGCGCCGGTGAAGCAGGACGCGAAGGTGTTCTTCACGAACTCCGGCGCCGAGGCGGTCGAGGGGGCCTTCAAGCTCGCGCGCTGGTCGACCAAGCGGCCGAACACGATCGCCTTCTACGGCGCGTTCCACGGCCGGACGATGGGCGCGCTCTCGCTCACCGGCAGCAAGGCGGTGCAGCGCGACGGCTTCGGCCCCCTCGTCCCGGGCGTCTGGCACGTGCCGTACCCCTCCGCGGGTCCGGGAGGCACGACGAGCGACGAGACGTTCGATCGAATCGAGGAGATCTTCCACACGGTCGCAAAGCCCCAGACGTTCGCCGCGGTGTTCGTCGAACCGATCCAGGGCGAGGGCGGCTACATCGTTCCGCCCGCCGACTTCCTGCCGCGGCTCCGCGCGCTCACGCGGGAGCACGGCATCCTGCTCGTCTGTGACGAAATCCAGAGCGGCATGGGCCGGACCGGCACCATGTACGCCATCGAGCACGCGAAGGTGCAGCCGGACATCGTCACGCTCGCAAAGGGCATCGCCTCAGGCATGCCGCTCGGCGCGATCATCGCCGGAGGGGGGATCATGGCCTGGCCGCCGGGCTCCCACGGCAGCACGTTCGGCGGCAACCCGGTGTGTTGCGCGGCCGGCCTCGCGACGCTCGACCTCATTGAAGGCGGGCTGATGCGCAACGCGGCCACGGTCGGCACCACGCTGGGCGAGGGCCTGAGGGAGCTCCAGCGCAAGTACCCGAAGAAGGTGCGGGACGCGCGCGGCCGCGGCCTGATGCAGGCGATCGAGCTCGAGTCCGGCGAGAAGTCGACCGCCCTCATGTTGGACGCGTTCGAGCGCGGGCTCCTCGTTCTTCCGACCGGCGCGCAGGCGCTCCGGCTCAGCCCGGCGCTCACCGCATCCGAGGCCGAGGTCCAGGTCTGCGTCGAGATCCTCGACGCGGCGCTGGCGAAGCTCTGATGCGCGGCGAAGCGATCCTCGCGCGCTTCGGCATCGCGCCGGGCGCGACGGTGTCCGGCGTCGCGTACGGCGGCCGCTTCGCGGCGGCCGGCGGTGCGGTCACCGAGACATACGACCCGACCACCGGAGCGCTGCTCGCGCGCGTCACCGGCGCGTCGAAGGACGACTACGACAAGGCCGCATCCGCGGCACGCGACGCGTTCCTCCGCTGGCGAGCGGCGCCCGCGCCGGTGCGCGGCGAGTTCGTCCGTCGCCTCGGCGAGGCGTTCCGCGCGCGCAAGGAGGATCTCGCGCAGCTCATCAGCCTGGAGAACGGCAAAATCCTCACCGAGGGCCGCGGCGAGATCCAGGAGGTCATCGACATCTGCGACCTCGCGGTCGGGCAGTCGCGCCAGCTGTTCGGCCGGGTCATCGTCTCCGAGCGGCGCGAGCACCGGGTGCTGGAGCAGTGGCATCCGATGGGCGTGCTCGGGATCATCTCGGCGTTCAACTTCCCGGCCGCGGTGCCGGGCTGGGGCTGGGCGCTCGCGCTGGTGTGCGGCGACACGATCCTGTGGAAGCCCTCGAGCCTCACGCCCCTTGTGTCGATCGCCTGCCAGCAGATCTTCCACGACGTCACCAACGGCACCGAGGCCGAGGGGGTGTTCGCGCTCGTGGTCGGCGAGGGCCGCACCGTCGGGCAGACGATGCTCGACGACCGGCGCGTACCGCTCATCCAGGCCACCGGGTCGTGTGACCTCGGCGAGCGCGTGACCGCCGCTCTCGGCAAGCGCGGCGGCAAGTCGATCCTGGAGCTCGGCGGCAACAACGCGGTCGTGGTCCTCGCCGATGCGGACCTCGACCTCGCGCTGCCCTCCGTCGTGTTCGGGTCGGTCGGCACCGCGGGCCAGCGCTGCACGTCGACGCGGCGGCTCCTGCTCGAGCGCTCCATCGCGCCCCGGTTCGTGGAGCGCCTGCAGAAGGCCTACGCCACCGTGCAGATCGGCGACCCGCTCGACGAGCGCACCCTCATGGGGCCGCTCATCTCGAAGCAGGCCGTGGCGGACTACACCGCCGGCCTCACGGAGATCCGTAGGCAGGGCGGGAAGCTCGTCGCCGGGGGCAACGCGCTCGAGAAGGGCGGCGGCTACTTCGTCGAGCCCGCGATCGTGCGCTCGACCAAGGACATGCCGATCGTGGCCGAGGAGATCTTCGCCCCCATCCTCCACGTGATCGAGGTCGGCTCCCTGGAGGAGGCGATCGAGGTCAACAACGCCGTCCCGCAGGGCCTTTCGAGCGGCATCTTCACGAACGACCTGCGCAAGGCCGACACCTGGATCTCCGCGGTCGGCTCGGACTGCGGCATGGCGAACGTGAACGCCGGGACATCCGGCGCCGAGATCGGTGGGGCCTTCGGCGGCGAGAAGATGACCGGAGGCGGCCGCCAGTCGGGTTCCGACGCGTGGAAGGGGTACATGCGGCGCCAGACCAATACAGTGAACTACGGCTCTGCGGCGGTCCTCGCCCAGGGCGTGAAATTCGACGTCTAGGGGTGGGAAGCACTATGGCCGCAGTCCCCGCGTCAATCGCCGCCGGCGACATCTTCCCCGATACCGCGCAGGTCACGCAGAACCGCCTCGTGATCGGCGGCTGCGACGTGAACGACCTGGCGAAGACCTACGGCACGCCGCTTTACGTGTTCGACGAGGCGTCCGTGCTGAACCGCGCTCGCGCGTACCGGTCGGCGCTCGAGACGTCCTACGGCGGGAAGTCGACGGTGTGCTTCGCGTCGAAGGCGTACTGCGCGCCGTGGGTGCTGCGGCTCATCGCGCAGGAGGGTCTCGGCCTGGACGTGGTGTCGGGCGGCGAGCTCCATACCGCGAAGGTCGCGGGCTTCCCGCCGGACCGCGTCTACTTCCACGGCAACAACAAGGAAGCGGCGGAGATCGAGCAGGCGCTGCGGCAGGGCATCGGCCGCTTCGTCGTCGACAGCCTCGACGAGATCGAGCTGCTCTCCTCCGTCGCGCAGCGCAAGGGCAAGCGCGCGGCGATCCTCCTGCGCGTCGGGCCCGGCGTGGACCCGCACGCTACGCACGCGCACATCGCCACCGGCCAGGTGGACTCGAAGTTCGGACTCGGCATCCACGCCGGCGCGGCCGAGCAGGGCGTGCGCGCGGCGCTCGCCAAGAAGTCGCTCGACCTGCGCGGCTTCCACTTCCACATCGGCTCGCAGCTCCACGAGATCGAGCCGTACAAGCAGGCGATCGACGTCGTCTTCGACTTCGCCGTCGCGATGCGCGACCAGGCCGGCTTGGACCTGCGCGAGATGAGCCCCGGGGGCGGCTTCGGCGTGCGCTACACGACGGAGGATCCGACGGTGAAGGCGGCGGACATGATCGCCGAGGTCGGGACGTACACGGCATCGGCAGCGAAAGCGCGCGGGTTCGCGCTGCCCGAGGTCACGATCGAGCCCGGCCGTTCGATGATCGCGAACACCGCGGTCGCGCTGTATCGCGTCGGATCGATCAAGAAGATCCCGGGCGTCCGCACCTACGTCTCGGTCGACGGCGGCATGGCCGACAACATCCGGCCCACGGCGTACGGCTCCAAGTACTCCTCGGTGCTCGCCAACCGCGTCGGCGACGGGCCCGAGACGACGGTCGCGATCGCGGGCAAGTACTGCGAGTCCGGGGACGTCCTGATCCGTGACGCCAAGCTCCCGATGCCCAGGGTCGACGACCTCGTCGCGATCCCGACCGCTGGGGCGTATCACCTGTCGATGGCGAGCAACTACAACATGGCGCTCAAGCCGGCCGTGGTCGTCGTCGCCGGCGGCAAGGCCACGCTGGTGCGGCGCCGCGAGACCTTCGCGGATCTGCTCGCCGCCGAGGACCCCGCGTAGTGGACTTCAGCGTCCCGTCCGACTGGGAGGATCTGCTCCGCACCGTCCGCGCGTTCGCGATGGAGCGGGTCGACTCGATCTGGAAGAGGATCGAAGAGGAGGACGAGATCCCCGCGGACGTCCTGAAAGCCGCGGGAGAACTCGGCCTGTTCGGGCTCACCGTGCCCGAGCAGTACGGCGGGCTCGGGCTGCCGCTCCTCGCCCGCACGCTCGTCTACCGCGAGCTCGGCCGCGCGCACAACGGCTTCGTCTCGATCATCGGCTCGCACTGCGGGATCGGGGTGACCTCGATCGTCGCGATGGGTACCGAGGAGCAGAAGCGGCGCTTCCTGCCCAAGCTCGCCAGCGGCGAGTGGATCAGCTCGTTCGCGCTGACCGAGCCCCGCGCCGGCTCCGACGCGTCCGCGATCGCCACCACGGCGGTCCGGAAGGGCGACCGCTGGATCCTGAGCGGAACCAAGCACTTCATCACCAACGCCAAGATCGCGCAGGTGTTCACGGTGTTCGCCGTGACCGACAAGAGCAAGGGCTCGCACGGTATCTCCGCGTTCATCGTGCCGCGCGACAGCAAGGGCTTCTCGATCAGCCGCTTCCAGCCCGTGATGGGGCTGCGCGGCTCGCACGTCGCGGAGCTGGTCTTCGAGGACTGCGAGATTCCGGCCGAGAACCTGCTCGGCGAGGAAGGGCAGGGTTACTCGACGGCGCTCCGCACGCTCACCCAGGGCCGCGTCGGCATCGCCGGCCGCTGCGTCGGCGCGATGGAGCGGTGCATCGAGCTCTCGATCGACTACGCCAAGCAGCGCAAGCAGTTCGGGCAGCCGATCGCGGAGTTCCAGCTCATTCAGGCGTACCTCGCCGAGATGGCCGCGGAGGCCGCCGCGGCGCGCATCCTCACGCTCGAGGCGGCGTGGCTGATCGATCAGGGCAAGCCCGCACGCCGCGAGGCCGCGGCGGCCAAGCTCATCGCCACCGAGACCTACGGGCGGGTCGTCGACAAGGCGGTGCAGATCCACGGCGGCATGGGCTACTGCGCGGACACGCAGGTCGAGCACTTCTACCGCGACGCGCGCATCACGCGGATCTACGAGGGGACGAGCGAGATCCAAAAGCTGATCATCGCGCGCGACCTGCTCGGGGCGTGAGCCTGGGCGCGCCTGGGGGCAGCGCGGCGAAGCCGACCGCTGCGACCGGTGCCTTGGCCGGCCTGCGGGTCGTCGACCTGTCGCGCGTCCTTGCGGGACCGATCTGCGGGATGACCCTCGGCGACCATGGTGCGGACGTGATCAAGGTCGAGCCTCCGGCGCTCGACGACACGCGGCAGTGGGGACCGCCGTTTGCCGGCGCGTCCGTGCCGGGCGCGCCCGAGGGCTACCGCGGCGAGAGCGCGTACTACCTGTTCTGCAACCGCAACAAGCGTGGCATCGTGCTCGATCTCGCGCGCGCGGAGGGCCGCGAGATCCTGCTTCGCCTCACCGACGGTGCCGATGTCGTCATCGAGAATTTCAAGCTCGGGACCCTCGAGAAGTGGGGCCTCGGGTACGACGAGGTCCTCAGCCGCCGCAACCCGCGCTTGATCCTCGCTTCGATCAGCGGCTTCGGGGCGACCGGACCCTATGCCCACCTCCCCGGCTACGACGTCCTCGGGCAGGCGATGGGCGGCATGATGAGCGTGACCGGCCTGCCGGGCTCCGGTCCGACGCGCGTCGGCGTCGCGATCGCCGACATCACGTCGGGGATGTACGCGATCCAGGGCGTGCTCCTCGCGCTCGCCTCGCGCGAACGCACGGGCAGGGGCCAGCGCGTGGACCTCTCGCTGCTCGAATCGACGGTCAGCCTGCTGACGCATCTGGCGTCGAACTACCTCGTCGGCGGGATGGCGCCGATGCAATACGGCAACTCGCATCCGAGCATCGTCCCGTATCGCATGTTCACCACCGCGGACTCGTACGTGTACGTCGCCGTGGGCAACGACCGCCAGTTCCAGGTGTTCACGCGCGAGATCGGGCTGCCCGAGCTCGGCACCGACCCGCGCTTCGCCACGAACCCGGCGCGCGCAACCAACCGGACGCAGCTCGAGCCCCTGCTCGAGGCGGCCATCGCGAAGCGGACGACCGCGGACTGGATCGACCGGTTCTGGAAGGCCGGCGTCGCATCCTCGCCGGTGGCCGACCTGACCGAAGTGTTCGCCAATCCGCAGGTGCTCCACCGCGAGATGGTGCTCACCACGGACCACCCGACCATCGGTGACGGCGTGCGCATGACCGGGATCCCCGTGAAGATGCGCGGTACTCCGGGCGCGGTGCGCCGTCACCCGCCCCTCGCCGGCGAGCACACCCGCGAGGTGCTGCGCGAGGCCGGCTACTCCGACGCGGAGGCCGACGGCTTCCTCGCGCGTGGCGTCACGAAGGAATGGGGGAAGCCGTGAGCGGCGCGGTCGTCGGCCACCGTGAGCTCGGCGGCTTCGCGGCCACGGTCCTCGCGCGGACCGGATACCCGGCAGGGTTCGCCGAACTGATCGCCGGCGGCCTGGTCGAGGCCAACCTCCGCGGGCAGCCGTCCCACGGTGTCCTCCATCTGGCCAATCTTGTGCGGCGCACGCGCGACGGACTCGTCGATCCGTCGACGAGCGGCGTCATCCTCGAGCGGTCCGCCGCCGCGGCGCGCATCGATGGGCGGAACGGCCAGGGCATCGTGGTCGCGAGGGCCGCCATGGACCTCGCGGTGACGATGGCCACCGAAACGGGCGTCGGTGCGGTGGCCGTGCTGAACAGCACGCACTACGGCCTGGGCGCTCTGCACAGCGAGGCCGCGGCGCGCTCGGGCTGCATCGGCATCGCGCTCTCAAACGCGACGCCGATGCTCGCTCCCGCCGGCGGCGCCCAGCGGGTGATCGGCACGAACCCCATTTCGATCGCCGTTCCCGGCGAGAGCGACGTCGCGATGTCGCTCGATATGGGGCTCTCGCGCGTGACCATGGGCTTCCTGCGCGAGCACTTCCAGCGCGGGGCGCCACTCCCGGCCGGCGTCGCGCTCGCGGCCGACGGCCAGCCCACCACCGACGCGAAGGCCGCGCTCGAAGGCGGCTCGCTCATTCCGGCCGGTGACAGCAAGGGCTTCGCGCTGGCGATCGCGGTGGAGATGCTCACGGGCGTACTTTCGGGCGGCGCGATCGCGGAGGAGGTCGGTTCCCTGTTCGTCGACTTCTCGCGTCCCCAGCGGACCAGCCACTTCATGCTCGCGCTCGATCCACGCCGCTTCCTTCCACCGGCGTCCTACCGCGCCGGACTCGACCGCCTGGTCCGCTGGATCCATGGAGCGAGCACCGCGGACGGCACGGCGTCGCTCTACGTGCCGGGCGAACGGACCAAGGCCGCGATCGCGAAGCATCGCGACGCGGGGATCGCGATCGACCGCACCACGGCCGCGGATCTGGCGAGCCTCGGCCGCTCGCTCGGCGTCGCCGTCCCGGCGGGCCTGGCATGAGCGTCGTGCGAGGCGGCCGCACGCTCTACGGCCTCGAGCTCGGTGTGCTCATGCTCGACACGATCTTCCCGCGCATCCCCGGCGACGTCGGGAGCGCGCTCACCTGGCCGTTCCCGGTCCACTTCAAGGTGGTGAAGGGCGCCGACACCAGCCGCATCATGGGCAAGGACCCCGACCCGACGCTTCTGGCGCCGTTCCTCGACGGCGCGCGCGAGCTGGAGGCGCTCGGTGTGCGCGCGATCACGACGTCGTGCGGCTTCGTCGCGATCTTCCAGAAGGAGATGGCGGAGGCGGTCTCGGTGCCGGTCATCACCTCGGCGCTGCTCCAGGTCCCGCAGGTGGCGCGCATGGTCGCGCCGCGCAGCGTGGGCATCCTCACCGAGCGGCACTTCAACGGCGCCGGATGGTCCGCCCGCGACATCCCGGTGCACATCACGGCCATGCCCGACGACGCGGTCTTCCCGACCGTGTTCATCGATCAGAAGCGCGAGGCCGACGTCGCGCTCCTGGAGCGTGAGATGGTGGCCTGCGCCGAGCGCGCCGTGCGCGACCATCCCGACCTGGGCGCGCTCGTGCTCGAGTGCACGAACTTCGTGCCCTTCTCGAAGGCGATGACTCGTGCGACCGGCCTGCCCGTCTACGATCTGTTCACCGCCGTGATGCAGACGCATCTCGCGACCAGGACGGCTGGAGCCGGGTGGTGAGCGAGGAGTAGTGCCGCGGCGAGCGAGTCGAGGCGAAGCCGAGTAATGCGGGAGGGTTTCTGAGTGCGGTTGCTGCGTGTGGGTGCGGCGGGTTCCGAGCGTCCTGCGGCGTATGACGCGCAGGGCGTGCTGCGCGATCTCTCCTCCGTGACCAAGGACATCGACGGTGCCTTCCTCGAGAGCGGCGGTGTCGCGCGCGCCATGCGGGCCCTTGGCGACGGCGGTCTTCCCGCGATCGCCGAGCCCGGGCGGATCGGCGCGCCGGTGGCGCGGCCGTGGGCCTGCATCTGCGTCGGCCACAACTACCGCGCGCACATCGCCGAGACCGGCGCCAAGGTACCGGTCCAGCCCGTGCTGTTCCTCAAAGCCTCCAACTGCGTGATCGGGCCGACCGATACCGTGCGCATCCCGCGCGGCAGCGTGAAGACCGACTACGAGATCGAGCTCACCGCCGTGATCGGCAAGCGCGCGCACTACCTCGCGGACGAGCAGGCCGCGGCCGGCGTCGTCGCCGGCTACTGCATCGGGAACGATGTGTCCGAGCGGCAGTGGCAGAGCGAGAACTCCGGCGGGCAGTTCATGAAGGGCAAGAGCGCGCCCACGTTCGCGCCGCTCGGGCCCTGGCTGGTCACGGCCGACGAGGTCCCCGACCCGCAGGTGCTCTCTCTCAAGTCGTGGGTCAACGGCGACCTGCGCCAGAGCGCCAGCACCGCGGACATGCTCTTCGGCGTCTTCCACATCGTGTGGTTCATCAGCCAGCACCTCGCGCTCGAGCCGGGCGACGTGGTGATGACCGGCACGCCGGCCGGCGTCGCGCTCGGGCGCGCGGACGGCCGCTTCCTGCGCGACGGCGACGTGGTGGAGATGGAGATCGAGCGGCTCGGCCGCCAGCGGACGGTGCTGGCGCAGGCATGAGCCTGGCGACTGCGCTGCCCTCCTCCCCATCGGCCGTCCGTAGACTCGAACCGTCAGCGCCATCGGGGAGGTAATGGGATGGCTGCCATCGTCGCAATCAACCCCGCCACCGAGCAGGAGATCGGACGTTTCCAGGCCGACACGCCGGCCGCGGTCGAGCGCAAGCTCGATCTGGCCCGGACGCAGGCGCGCGCGTGGCGCGACGCCTCGTTCAAGCAGCGCGGCGCGGTCCTCACGAAGATCGGCGAGACGCTCGTCGCCCGCTCCGGAGACCTCGGGCTGCTCATCACGCGTGAGATGGGAAAGCCCATCACCGAGGCCATCGGCGAAGTGAAGAAGGTCGGCGAGGCCTTCAAGTGGTACGCGACCCACGCCGAGGGCATGCTCCAGGGCCGCGAGGAGCACGAGCTCGCCGGTACGAGCGTGAAGGGCTACAGCGCGCGGATCTCGTATCTGCCGCTGGGTGTCGTGTACGGGATCTTCCCCTGGAACTACCCGGTCTGGCAGTGGGGCCGCGCCGCGGCGCCGACGCTCATGGCGGGCAACGTCATGGTGTTCAAGCACGCGTCCAACGTGCCCGGCTGCGCGCAGGCGATCATCGACGCGGTCGAGGCCGCCGGCGCACCCAGCGGCCTCGTGCAGAACCTCCACCTGCCGGGGGCGGCGGCGGAGGCGCTCATCGCGGATGGCCGCATCGACGCCGTCACCTTCACCGGCTCCACCGAAATCGGCGCGCGCGTGGGCGCCGCGGCGGGAGCGGCGATCAAGAAGAGCGTGCTCGAGCTGGGCGGCTCGGACCCGTTCGTCGTCCTCGCGGACGCCGACATCGAGGCGGCCGCGGACAACGCGGCGCGCATGCGTCTGCGCAACACGGGCCAGGCGTGCATCTGCTCGAAGCGCATCGTCGTCGAGCACCAGGTGTACGACCGCTTCGTTGAGGCGATGGTGGCCGCGACGCGCCGTCTGCGCGTCGGCGACCCCGAGGACCCGTCGGTCGCCATCGGCCCGCTCGCACGTGCCGACCTGCGCGACGCGCTCGAGAGCCAGCTGAAGCGCTCCCAGGCTGCGGGCGCGAAGGTTGTCCTCAGCGGACCGCGCCCGTTCGCGAAGGGCTACTTCATGACACCCACGATCATCGCCTCGGACGACTCGACCGTGCCCGCGTTCACCGAGGAGACGTTCGGGCCGCTCGCGCTGGTGATTCGCGCGAAGGATGCGGACGACGCGATCGAGATCGCGAACAACACCGACTACGGCCTCGCCGGGATCGTCTTCACGCGCGACGTCGAAAAGGGGCGCCGCCTCGCCGCGCGCATCCGCACGGGGACGGTGACCGTAAACGGCCAGATCAACTCCGCCTACGACGTGCCGTTCGGCGGCGTGGGTCGCAGCGGCTACGGGCGCGAGCTCGGCCGCGAGGGCATCCGCGAGTTCGTCAATACGCAGGCGGTCGTCGCACCGCTCGCGGAGGTGTAGCGGACCCGGCTGGTAGCCTGCCTGCGGTGCGCATCGTGGTCACGGGACCCGTGCCCGAGCCGGCGCTCGAGCTGCTCCGCCCGCGCGGCGAGGTGGTGATCGGTCCCGCGGACCCGCCGCTCCCGGGCGCCGCGGCACTGGCTGCGCTCGCTGCGGACGCCGACGTCCTCTTCACCATGCCGGGCCATCCGATCACCCGTGCCGTCATCGCGGCCGCGCCGCGGCTCCGCTTCATCGCGACGCTCGGCACGGGCTTCGACAACATCGACCTCGCCGCGGCCCGTGAGCGCGGGATTCCCGTGACCAACGCACCCGGGATCCTC
>VGPA01000013.1 GCA_016875665.1 Chloroflexota bacterium
GGCTCGGCTACCCGCCCTTCGCGCGGCTGGTGCTGCTGCAGACGGGGGCGGCCAAGCCCGAGACCGTCGAGCGCCGATCGGCCGCGCTCGCGGCGAGCCTGCGCGACGCGGCGGGGGAGGATGCCCAGGTGCTGGGCCCCGCACCCGCATTCGCCGCGAAGCGGGCGAACGTGCACCGCATGCAGATCGTGCTGCGCGGGCCCCATCCCGAGCGCGTCCTGGACCGGGTCGAGGTGGGGCCGCAGTGGACGGTCGATGTGGACCCCGCGACACTGCTCGGATGAGCCGTGACCGCGAAGACCTCGAGACACGAAGCGTGGACAGCGAGGCTGCCACGGAGGATCCGGAGCTCGCTGAGGTCGCTGAGGAAGAAGAGCGCGGCCCGCGGCTCGAAATCACGAAGGGCCGACCATGGGTCATCGACGAGGGCCAGCGCGCCAAGTGGTCCGCGCCGGAGTTCGTCGCCGCGCACGCGCTCGACATCCGCCAGGTCGGCGATCCGGTCCTCCACGCGCCCGCCAGGAAGCCGCGTCTGTCCGTCAAGGACATGGAGGCGCTCGTGGCGCAGATGTTCGCCTCGATGGTCAAGGCGCACGGCATCGGCATCGCGGCGCCGCAGATCGGCGTGCCGCTCCGGGTCGCGATCATCGACGTCGACTCGTTCGGGGTCGTCGTGGTGAACCCGGTGATCGAGGCGGTTTCGGAGGAGGTCGAGGAGACGAGCGAGGGCTGCCTCTCGGTGCGCGGCCTCTACGCGATGCTCGAGCGCCCGATCGAGGCGCGCCTGAGCGCCGAGGACATCCGCGGCTCCCGCTTCACGCTTGAGGGCGTGGAGCTCGGGGCCCAGTGCATGCTCCATGAAACACAGCATCTCGAGGGCGCCCTGTACATCGACAAGCTCCGCTCGCGGGCCGACCTGAAGCCCGTGGAAAAGGAAATGACGTCGGTGAGCGGGCACTCGCGCGAGGAGATGGAGGCGCCGCCTTCGCGGTAGCCGAGCGCGCCGTCTTCCTCGGCACGCCGCGCTTCGCGGTGCCGTCGCTCGACGCGCTCGCGCGTTTGGCCGAGCGCGGCGTGCTCGATCTCGTCGCCGTCGTCACGCAGCCCGACCGGCCGGGCGACCGCAGGCGCGTCACGGCACCCCCGGTCAAGGAGCGCGCGCAGGCGCTCGGCCTGCCCATCCTGCAGCCGCCGCGGCTCGACCCTCAAGCGGTGGCCGCCATCCGGGGGCTCGCGCCCACGGTGCTCGTCTGGGCGGCGTACGGGAACATCGTTCCGCGCCAGCTGATCGATGCGGTGCGCGGCAGGTGTGTGAACGTCCACGCGTCGCTGCTGCCGCGGTGGCGCGGCGCCGCTCCGATCGCGCACGCGATCCTCGCGGGCGACGGCGAGACGGGGATCACGCTGATGGAGGCCAACGCCTCCCTCGACGCCGGACCGATCCTCGCGGTCGAGCGGACGCCGATCCTTCCCGACGAAGACGCCGGGGCGCTGACGGACCGGCTCGCGGAGATCGGGGGCAACCTGCTCGAGCTTGAGCTCGCGGGCTATCTCGCCGGCACGCTGCCCGCCGTGCCGCAGCCCGGCGAGGGCGTGACGTGGGCGCCGAAGCTCACCTCGCAGGACGGTGCGCTCGACTTCGCGCGGCCAGCCGACGAGCTGGCGCGGCGCGTCCGCGCGTTCACTCCCGATCCCGGGGCCTTCACCACGGTGCGCGGGCGCAGGCTGAAAGTGATCGGGGCGACGGTCGCGGGCGGCGTGCCGCAAGAGCACGGCACACTCGTCGCGCGGGATGGCGTGCCGCATGTCGCCGCGGGGGCCGGATGGCTCCGGCTGGACCGGGTGCAGCCGGAAGGGAGGGCCCCGATGCGCGGCGACGAATGGCTTCGTGGCGTTCGGGACGCTGAGGGGAGCCACGTGCCATCCTGATGGGGCGGAATTGGCTAACCTCCTTCGTCCGTCACCGTCCCGGCACCGTTTCGCCACTTCCTTGCCGAAAACCCTGCCGTAGCCTGGCGGCAGTGGCACAGGTAGCGATTTCGAGCGCCAAGTCGACCGACGCCGGGGCGCCGGCGGGCGGGGCCTAGTCGCACCTGGCGCATTCCGAGCGAGCGACGAGGCCTCCCCGAAAAGGGAGGCCTTTTTCGTGCCCATCTAGCGCAAGCGAAAGGAGCGGACCCGGCGATCGTGACGACCGCGATGCGGCCCATCAGCGACCTGACCGAGGCAGAGCTGATCGCCTGGCTCGTCGCCCGCGGCGAGCCGCGGTATCGGGCCGCCCAGCTGCGCCGGCACATGGCGCGCGGCGCCTCGTCCTTCGAGTCCCTCACCGACATCCCGCAGGAGCTGCGCCGGACGCTCGCGGCCGAGCTGCGCTGGTCGTCCGTCGAGCCGGTCGCGGAGGCCGCGAGCGCCGACGGCGAGACGCGCAAGGTTCTCCTTCGTCTTGCGGACGGGAAGAGCATCGAGAGCGTGCTCATGCCCCACCACGGCGAGCGCAACGCGGTGTGCATTTCAACCCAGGCCGGCTGCGCGATGGGTTGCGCGTTCTGCGCGACCGGCGAAATGGGACTCCAGCGCAACCTCACGGCCGGCGAGATCGTCGATCAAGTGCGCCACTGGCAGGCGGCTCTGTCCGCATCCGGCGAGCGGGTGTCGCACGTCGTGTACATGGGGATGGGCGAGCCGCTGCACAACTACGAGCCCACGGTGGCCTCCCTCCGCATGCTCGCGGACCGCACGCTGTTCGGGATCAGCCCGCGGCGCATCACCGTTTCCACCTGCGGCGTCGTGAACCGGATGGACGCGCTCGCGGCCGAAGGGCTGCCGATCAACCTCGCCGTCTCGCTCCACGGCCCGAGCGACGGCGTGCGTGGCGAGATCATGCCGATCAACAGGAAGTGGGGCGTCGAAGAGCTCCTCGCCGCCTGCGCGCGCTACGTCGCGCGCACCAAGCGCCGAATCACGCTCGAATACGTGCTTCTTGCCGGCGTGAACGACGCCGAGCCCCAGGCCACCGAGCTTGCCGCGCTGGTCGCCCGGCACGGCCGCCTCGCCGACTTCCACGTGAACCTGATCCCCGTGAACGCTGGCCCCGGCGGCTTCCGGCGGCCGAAGGCGGAGCGCATGGAGCGCTTCGCCGCGGCGCTGGAGGAGGCGGGGCTCGCGGCGACGCTGCGCATCAGCAAGGGGCAGGACATCCTGGCCGGTTGCGGTCAGCTCAAGGTGGAGCAGCGCTGATGGAGCCTCGCATCGTCGCCACGACCGGTTCCGCCGGTCGGCGGAGTGCCCCGCTGGTGGATCCGCGTGTGGAGCGGGATGCGTGCGGCGTCGGCTTCGTCGCAAACATCAGCGGCCGGCGCTCGCGCGAGATCATCGAGCAGGGCCTCACCGTGCTGCGCAACCTGGAGCACCGCGGAGCGAGCGGCGCCGACCCGCTGACCGGCGACGGTGCGGGCGTGCTGCTCCAGGTGCCCGACGCGTTCCTCCGCCGAGAGTGCGCGCGCGCCGGCATCACCCTGCCGGTGGCCGGCGAGTACGGCGTGGGCATGGTGTTCCTGCCGAACGACCCGAACGAGCGCAACCCGTGCAGGCTCTCCCTCGAGAAGATCGTGCGCGAGGAGGGCCAGCATCTGCTCGGCTGGCGGCGCGTGCCGACCGACCCGAGCGCGCTCGGCCCGCTCGGCCGCAGCGTCATGCCCGAGATTCGCCAGGTCTTCATCGGCGCAGGCCGCGACGCGGGTGACCCGGAAGCGCTCGAGTGCCGGCTGTACACGATCCGCAAGCGGGTCGAGCAGCAGGTCCGCACCCTGGGGCTCCGCGACGGCGAGCGCTTCTACCTCTCGAGCCTCTCGGCGCGGACGATCGTCTACAAGGGCCTGCTCCAGCCCGAGCAGTTGCCGCGCTTCTACCAGGACCTCGCGGATCCGGATTTCGTGTCCGCCTTGATCCTCGTGCACCAGCGGTTCTCGACGAACACGTTCCCGTCGTGGGAACGCGCGCACCCGTACCGCTACGTCGCGCACAACGGCGAGATCAACACCGTGCGGGGCAACGTGAATTGGCTGCACGCGCGCCAGGCGCGCTTCGAGACGCCGCTGTTCGACGACGTAACGAAGCTGTTCCCGATCGTCGACCCGTCCGGCAGCGACTCGGGCATGTTCGACAACGCCCTCGAGCTGCTGCTGCGCAGCGGCCGCTCGCTGCCGCACGCGGTGATGATGATGATCCCTGAGGCCTGGCAGAAGCACGAGAGCATGAGTCCGGCCAAGCGCGCGTTCTACGAGTACCACGCGTCGATGCAGGAGCCGTGGGATGGGCCGGCGTCGATCGCGTTCACCGATGGGCGCGTCATCGGCGCGGTGCTCGACCGTAATGGTCTGCGGCCGTCGCGCTACACGGTCACGCGCGACGGGTTCGTGGTCATGGCGTCGGAGGTGGGCGTGCTCGACATCCCCGCGGAGAACGTCCTGCACAAGGACCGACTCCAGCCGGGCCGCCTGTTCCTGGTCGACACGGAGCAGGGGCGCATCGTGAGCGACGAGGAGATCAAGGAGACCGTCGCAGCGCGGCGCCCGTACCGGCAGTGGCTCGACGAGAACCTCACGCGCCTGTCGAGGCTCCCGCCGCCCGCGAAGCCGCCGGTGCACTACCAGCCCGACACGCTGCTCGCGCGGCAGCAGGCGTTCGGCTACACGGCCGAGGACCTGCGCATCCTCATGACGCCCATGGCCCTGAACGGCCAGGACGCCATCGGCTCGATGGGCACCGACACTCCGCTCGCGGTGCTCTCGGAGCGGCCGCAGCTCCTGTTCTCGTACTTCAAGCAGCTGTTCGCTCAGGTGACGAACCCGCCGATCGACCCGATCCGCGAGGAGCTGGTGATGTCGATCGAGAGCACGATCGGCGCGGAGCAGAACCTCTTCGACGAGTCGCCGCTCCACTGCCGCCAGCTGCAGCTCGCGAGCCCGATCCTGTCGAACGAGGAGCTCGCGCAGGTGCGGGCGCTGGACCAGCCGGGCCTCCGCGCGATCACGCTACCCGCGCTCTTCGCGACGGGGTCGGGCGGCGAGGGGCTGCGCGAGGCGGTCGACGAGCTGTGCCGGCGCGCGGCCGACGCCGTGTCCGAGGGCTACGCGCTCATCATCCTGTCCGACCGCGGGATCTCGCCCACGCTGGTGCCGATCCCAAGCCTGCTTGCGACCGGCGCCGTCCACCACCACCTCATCCGCGAAGGCAGTCGTACGAAGGCGGGCATCGTGGTCGAGTCGGGCGAGCCGCGCGAAGTGCAGCACTTCTGCCTGCTCCTCGGCTACGGCGCCGGCGCGGTGAACCCGTACCTCGCGTACGAGACGCTGCACGGGATGGTCGACCGGGCCGTGCTGACGGACGTCGACGAGGAGACCGCGGTCCACAACTACCACAAGGCGATCGACAAGGGCGTGCTCAAGGTCATGACCAAGATGGGCATTTCCACACTTCAGGGGTACCGCGGCGCCCAGATCTTCGAGGCGATCGGCCTCGCCGCCGAGGTGATCGACCGCCACTTCACCTGGACGGCGTCGCGGATCGAGGGCGTGGGCCTCGACGGCATCGCCCGCGAGGCGCAGCTGCGCCACGACCACGCGTACGCGACGCCCGCAGCGCTTGACGGCGAGCTCGAGCCGGGCGGCCAGTACCAGTGGCGCCGCCGCGGTGAGCACCATATGTACAACCCGACGAGCGTCGCACTGCTCCAGCACGCGGTGCGCTCGGGCGACTACCAGCGCTTCAAGGCGTACACGGCCGCCGCGAACGACGAGAGCAGGCGGCTCTGCACCATCCGCGGCCTCCTCGACTTCCGCATGGGCGCGTCCGTCCCGATCGAGGAGGTCGAGCCGGCATCGGAAATCGTCAAGCGCTTCAAGACGGGCGCCATGTCGCTCGGCTCGATCAGCCGCGAGGCGCACGAGAACCTCGCCATCGCGATGAACCGGATCGGCGGGAAGTCGAACACCGGCGAGGGCGGGGAAGACCCGGTCCGCTTCACGCCTGATGCCAACGGGGACTCGCGGCGCAGCGCGATCAAGCAGGTCGCCTCGGGCCGCTTCGGCGTCACCTCGTGGTACCTCGTGAACGCCGACGAGCTCCAGATCAAGGTGGCCCAGGGCGCCAAGCCCGGCGAGGGCGGCCAGCTCCCCGGACACAAGGTGGACGAGTACATCGCGAAGATCCGCTACTCGACGCCGGGTGTCGGACTGATCTCGCCGCCCCCGCACCACGACATCTACTCGATCGAGGATCTCGCGCAGCTGATCCGCGATCTGAAGGCGTCGAACGACCGCGCCCGGGTCAGCGTGAAGCTCGTGTCCGAGGTGGGCGTCGGCACCGTCGCGGCCGGCGTGGCGAAGGCGAAGGCCGACCTCGTGCTCATCTCCGGCGACTCCGGCGGCACCGGCGCATCGCCGCTCACCTCGATCAAGCACGCGGGCATCCCGTGGGAGCTCGGCCTCGCCGAGACCCAGCAGGTGCTCGTGGCGAACGACCTGCGCGGGCGCATCCGCGTCGAGACGGACGGCCAGCTCAAGACGGGCCGCGACGTCGCCATCGCGGCGCTCCTCGGGGCGGAGGAGTTCGGCTTCGCGTCGTCCGCGCTTGTGTCGTCGGGCTGCGTCATGATGCGCGTCTGCCACCTGAACACCTGCCCGGTGGGCATCGCAACGCAGGACCCGGTGCTGCGGGCGCGCTTCGCGGGCGAGCCAGACCACGTCGTCAACTTCATGTTCTTCATCGCCGAGGACCTGCGCGAGCTCATGGCCCAGCTCGGCTTCCGCACCGTGCAGGAGATGGTTGGCCGCGTCGAGCGCCTCGACGTGCGCGACGTCTCGTGGCACTGGAAGGCCAAGGGCATCGACCTTACGCAGATCCTCCACAAGCCCGACGTCCCGGAGGGCACGCCGATCTCGTGCGTCCAGGCCCAGGACCATGGGCTGGACAAGGCGCTCGACCACGAGCTCATCCGCCGTGCCGCGCCCGCCCTCGAGCGGCGCGAGACGGTCGAGCTCGCGCTGCCGATCAAGAACAGCAACCTCACCACCTGCACGATGCTGTCGGCCGAGGTCTCGCGCCGCCATGGGATGGCGGGCCTTCCCGACGGCACGATCAAGATCGCATTCACCGGCTCGGCGGGCCAGAGCTTCGCGTCGTGGCTCGCGCCGGGCATCGAGGCGCGGATCGAGGGTGACGCGAACGACTACTTCGCGAAGGGTCTTTCGGGCGGCAGGGTGATCGCGTACCCGCCGAAGAGCGCCGCGTACAAGGCGGAGGAGAATGTCATCGTCGGCAACGTCTCGCTGTATGGGGCGACGGGCGGCGAGGCGTTCCTTCGCGGCATCGCCGGCGAGCGCTTCGCGGTCCGCAACAGCGGCGCGACGGCGGTGGTCGAGGGCGTCGGCGACCACGGCTGCGAGTACATGACCAAAGGCACCGTGGTGATCCTCGGCGCCACCGGCCGCAACTTCGCCGCCGGCATGAGCGGGGGTGTGGCCTACGTCCTCGACGAGGACGGTACGTTCAAGAACCACGTCGTGCCGACGGGCGAGGTCGAGCTCGACCCGCTCGACGCCGACGACCTCGCCCGCATGAAGACGCTCGTCGAGCGGCACCTCGGCTACACCGGGTCCACCGTGGCGAAGCGCGTGCTCGACGAGTGGGCGACGGTGTCTGGGTCGTTCGTGAAGGTGATGCCTGTGGAGTACCGGAAGGTCCTGCACGCCAAGCACCTGGATACGGACGCCGCGAAGTTGGCCAGCGTCTGATGAACGGGGAGCGGCGCCGCGAAGCGGCGTCTTGGGCCTGATGGGCAAGATCACCGGGTTCCTCGAGAGCCAGCGCGAGGAGCCGCACAAGGAGGCTGCGAAGGACCGCCTGAAGCACTGGCGCGAGTTCGAGATCGCACCCACCCCAGAGCTGCTCCGCCGGCAGGGCGCGCGCTGCATGGACTGCGGCGTGCCGTTCTGTCACAAGGGCTGCCCGCTCGGGAACATCATTCCCGACTGGAACGACCTCGTGTACCGCGACCGGTGGCAGGATGCCATCGCGCGGCTGCACTCCACGAACAATTTCCCCGAGTTCACTGGTCGGGTCTGCCCCGCGCCGTGCGAGGAGGCGTGCGTCCTCAGCATCAACAACGACCCGGTGACGATCAAGAGCATCGAGCACTCGATCATCGACCGCGCGTGGGCCGAGGGCTGGGTCACGCCGCAGCCGCCGGACAAGAAGACCCAAAAGCGCGTGGCCGTGGTGGGCTCGGGCCCGTCCGGCCTCGCGTCGGCGCAGCAGCTCGCGCGCGCGGGCCACGCCGTGACGCTCTACGAGCGCGCCGACCGGATCGGCGGGCTCCTCCGGTACGGCATCCCCGACTTCAAGCTCGAGAAGCACCACATCGACCGCCGCATGACGCAGATGGAGGCGGAAGGCGTCAGGTTCGTGACGAACGCTCACGTCGGCGTGAACGTCCCGCCCGGTGACCTCGTGCGCGGCTTCGACGCGGTCGTCCTCACCGGCGGCGCGACGAAGCCGCGCGACCTCCCTGTCCCCGGCCGCGACCTGGCGGGCGTCCACTTCGCGATGGACTTCCTGCCGCAGCAGAACAGGGCGAACGCCGGCGACACGGTGCAGGGCCGGATCTCCGCGAAAGGCAAGCGCGTGGTCATCCTCGGGGGCGGCGACACCGGCTCCGACTGCCTCGGCACGGCGAACCGGCAGGGCGCCGTCTCGGTCCATCAGTTCGAGCTCCTGCCGCAGCCGCCGATGGACCGCCCGCAGCTCAGCTGGCCGAACTGGCCGATGATCATGCGCACCTCGTCCTCGCACGAGGAAGGCGTCGTCCGCGACTTCTCGATCAGCACCAAGGGCTTCGTCGCCGGCGAAGACGGCAACGTGAAGGCGCTCACGGGCGTCCGGCTCGACTGGAAGAACGAGGGTGGACGTCCGGTGATGACCGAGATCCCCGGCAGCGAGTTCGAGATCCCCTGCGACCTCGTGCTCCTTGCGTTGGGCTTCCTCGGCCCCGAGCAGGACACGATGCTGGCGCAGCTCGGCGTGAAACTGACCGACCGCGGCACCGTGGCCGTCGATCAGAACGGCATGACGAGCGTGCCCGGCGTGTTCTCCGCCGGCGACATGCGCCGCGGGCAGTCGCTCGTGGTGTGGGCGATCTGGGAGGGCCGCGAGGCCGCCCGGAACGTCGACCGCTACCTGATGGGCGAGACCTCGCTGCCGAGCAGCCCCGACCTCTAATCGCGACGGCCGCGGGGAGTCCTACCGGCTAGTCGTGGATGAACTCGAGCACGGCGGCGAGGCCCTGGCCGCCGCCGACGCACATCGTCTCGAGGCCGTAGTGCGCGCCCCGCCGGCGTGCCTCGTGCAGGAGCGTCGCGAGAATGCGCACGCCGGTGCAGCCGACCGGATGGCCGAGCGAGATGCCCGAGCCGTTCACGTTGAGGCGGTCGAAATCCTTGTCAGTGAAGCCGAACTCACGGGTGCACGCGAGCACCTGGGCGGCGAAGGCCTCGTTGAGCTCGATCAGCTCCATGTCCTCCATCTTCAGGCCGGCGCGCTCGAGCGCCTTGCGCGAGGCCGGGACCGGACCGATGCCCATGGTGCGCGGCGGCACGCCGGCGCGGGCCCACGACACCACGCGCGCCATCGGCTTCAGGCCGAGCTCCTTCGCCTTCTCCGGTGAGGTGACGATGCAGGCCGCGGCGCCGTCGTTCTGCGTGCTTGAGTTGCCCGCGGTGACGGTCGACTCGGGGTCGATCTTGGCGCGCACGGCGGTGAGCTTGGCCATCTTCTCGAGCGACGCGTCCGCGCGCGGGTTCTCGTCGGTGGTGATCACCGTCTCGCCGCCGCGGCCCTTGACCGTGATGCCGACGATCTCGGCGTCGAACTTGCCTGCCTTCTGCGCCGCGACGGCGCGCTGGTGGGACATGAGCGAGAGCTCGTCCTGCTCCTGGCGCGGGATCTTGTACTCCGCGCGGAGGTTCTCCGCCGTCTCGAGCATGCCGCCGGGGACGGGGTAACGGTTGCCGCCGCCCATCTCGCGCGCGCGCTCGAAGCGATCCGCGAGCTTGATGTTGCCGCCCTTCACGCCCCAGCGGACCTGCCAGTTGTAGAACTCGACCTGGCTCATGCTCTCGGCGCCGCCCGCGATGACGACGTCGTCCACGCCGGTCTGGACGCGCATCACCGCGTCGAGCACGGCCTGGAGGGCGGAGCCGCAGCGGCGGTCGATCTGGGTGCCGCCGACGGTGACGGGCAGGCCGGCCTCCAGCGCAGCCACGCGGCCCATCGCGGGAGCCTCGCCGTTGGGGTAGCACTGGCCGAAGATGACGTCGTCGACGACCTTCGGATCGATGCCGGTACGGTCGACGACCGCCTTGATCACGGTCGCGGCCAGCGTCAGCGCGGGTACGTCCCTGAACATCCCACCGAAGTTGCCAACCGGCGTCCGGACGGGCATGCAGATGACGGCTTCACGCATATCCATCACCCCACAGTGCGGCTCGTGTCGGGGACAACCCTAGTGGAAGTTGTGACTCGGGGGCGTCGCCATCTCGAGCGCGGCCTTCTCGCGCGGATCGTGCGGTGCGCCCGCGTGCATGTGGCGCATCGCTGTCTTGGGCAGGTGCGCGCCGGGCACCTCCAGCAGCGGCGTGATGCTCTCGGCGATGAGGTTCAGTGACCCCGAGCTCATCTGCACCGGCCCCTCGACGAGCAGATACGGCTCGGCTCGCACGACCGAACGGCGCTCCTCGTAGAGGTCTGGCCGCACCACGACGTTGGTGAGACCGGTCTCATCCTCGATGAGCAGGAACACGTGGCCCTTCGCGGTCCCCGGCCTCTGGCGGCAGACGACGAGCCCTGCGGTGCGGACGCGCGTGCCGTCGGGCGTGCGGCGCAGATCGGCGGCACTGCGGATATCGCGCGGCAGATCCGTGCGCATGAGGCCGAGCGGGTGGTGTGATGGCGAGAGCCCGAGGGTCCCGTAGTCGGCGACCATCCGCTCCCACTCCGTCATGTCGCCGAGGGCGACCATGTCCTGCTCCACGGGGAGGTCGAGCGCCATCTGGCGCGGCGCGGTGACGTCGGCGCGGCGGGGGCGGAGGGCGTCGGCGCCGGGCATGTGCAGGCCGAGCTGCCAGAGGAGTTCGCGGCGCGCGAGGCCGAGCTCGCCGAACGCGCCCACCGCGATGAGCCGCTCGATGTACAGGCGCGGGACGAGCGTGCGTCGCAGGAAGTCGGCGAGGGTCCTGAACGGACCGCGCGCATCCCGCTCGGCCACGACGTCCCTGGCCAAGTCGAGCCCGAGCCCCTGCACCGTGGTCAGCCCGAGCCGCACGAAGCCCTCGCGGTGCGGGCTGCACAGCGCCTCGCTGCGGTTCACCGACACACGGAGGACCGGGACGCCGTGGCGCTTGGCGTCGCCCACGAGCACATGCGGCGCGTAGAAGCCCATCGGCTGGTTGTTGAACAGGCCCGCGTAGTACTCGGCGGGGTAATGGCGGCGCAGCCACGCGGACTGGTACGCGAGGGCGGCGAACGCGTACGCGTGGCTCTTGGGGAAGCCGAACTCCGAGAAGGCGCGGAGCTTGTCGAAGATCGCCGAGGCGACGGCGGCGGGGACGTCGCCATGCGACGCCGCGCCCGCCATGAACTTGGCGCGGAAGCCCTCCATCGCCTCGGCCGACCGGCGCCGGCTCATCGCGCGGCGGAACCCGTCGGCCTCGCCCGGCGTGAAGCAGCCGATGGCGATCGCCACCTCGAGCACCTGGTCCTGGTAGAGGATCACGCCGAGCGTGTCGTCCAGGATCCTCTGGATCCGCGGATGGTCCGCGGGCGCGCGGTACGTGCGCCCGGCCGCCTCGGCGCGGCGCTTCTCCTCGCGCCGGCGGACGTACGGGTTCACCGCGCCGCCCACGATCGGGCCGGGCCGCACGATCGACACCTGCACCGCGAGGTCGTCGAGGTTGCGCGGCTGCGTGCGCGGCAGCATCTGGATCTGCGCGCGGCTCTCCACCTGGAACAGGCCGACCGTGTCGCCGGCGCAGATCGCGTCGTAGATCGCCTGCTCGCCGTAGTCGATCCGGCCGAGGTCGACCTTCTCGCCGCGGTGCTCCCAGACTTGCTCGATCACCTCCTCGACGAGCGACAGCATGCCGAGCGAGAGGAAGTCGATCTTGATGAAGCGCGCGTCGTTGCAGCCGTCCTTGTCCCACTGGCAGATGAAGCGTCCGTCCATGGCCGCGGGCTGCACGGGCACGCTCTCCACGAGCGGGCGCGACGAGATGATCATGCCGCCGACGTGCTGCCCGATGTGGCGCGGAAAGCCGTCGATCTGCGCGGCGAGGTCCACGAGGTGCTGCCAGAGCGGACCGGAGCTCGTGTCCTGGAACTCGGGCAGGCGCCGCAACTCCTCGCGCACGGTGTCGGCGCCGTGCCCTTCGGAGAGCTTCGCGAGGCGGTCGATCGCCGCCGCCGGCAGGCCGATGGCTTTGCCGAGATCGCGGATCGCGCTGCGCAGGTGGTAGGTCGCGTACGAGCACACGAGCGCGGCGTGGTCGTGGCCGTAGCGCGCGTAGACCTCGAGGATCAGCTTCTCGCGGATCTCGCGCGCGAAGTCCAGGTCGATGTCGGGGACCGAGCGCAGGTCCTCGTTGAGGAACCGCTTGAAGAAGAGCCTGTTCTTCACCGGGTCGATGTGCGAGAGGCCGACGAGGTAGCAGACGATCGAGCTGACCGACGACCCGCGGCCGCGCCCGGGCGGCAGGCCCTTCTCCTCTCGGACGCTTTTCGGTCCGCGCACCTCGCGCGCGACCGCGGTCGCGAGGTGCTGGAGATCGCGGTAGATCAGGAAGAACCCGCCGAGGCCGTGCTTCGCGATGAGCGCGAGCTCGCTCGCGAGCTGCTCGCGCGCTCCGCGGAGCACGGCGGGGTCGGTCGCCGCCGCGGGGTAGCGCTCCTCGAAGCGCGAGTCGCAGTACGCGGCGAGCGCCTCGTCGGCGGTCCGTCCGTGCTCGCTCTCGCGCCGCTCGAAGTCGGGGAAGTGGTAGCCGAGCTGCGACGGGTCGGCGAGGTCGAACGCCGCGCAGCGGAGGGCGATGGCGATCGTGTTGGCCACCGCGCGCGGGTGATCCGCGAAGCGCGCGGCCATCTCCGCCGGCGGGCGGAGGAAGAACTCGCTGTTCGGACGGCGCTCGCGGTGCGAGCCCTCGAGCGTGGTGTGGTGGCGGACCGCGGTCATCACGTCCTGCAGGCGGTGGCGGGAGCGCTCGTGGTACAGGACGTCGCCGGTGGCGACGGTCTCGATCCCGCGCTCGGCGGCGAGCGACACGAGCCGGTTCACGCGCGGCGTGTCGCCGTGCACGAGATTGCGCTGGAGCTCGACGAACGTGCTTTCCCGGCCGAAGAGCGCCGCGAGGCGGTCGAGGGCGTCGGCGGCGAGCGCGATGCGTCCGGTCTCGGCGAGCCGGGGGATCTCCGCATGGCGGGCCCCCGTCAACGCGATCAACCCCTTCGTGCGTCCGGCGAGCCTTTCCGGATCGAGCGCGATGCGGTCGCGATCCGGGCTCGCGCGGTGCGCCTCGGTGATGAGACGGCAGAGATTCCCGTAGCCCTGGGTGCTCTCCGCCAGGAGCGTGAGCGGCACGGGGCCGGAGCCGCGATCGGCCAGGCCGTGCCGGAGAAAGAGCTCCGCCCCGGTGATGAGGCGGAGCCCGAGGCCCTTGCACTCCTGCGCCATCTCCATCGCTCCGTACAGGCCGTTGCGGTCGGTGATCGCGACCGCGCCGTAGCCGAGCGTCTTCGCGGCGGACGCGAGCTCGCCCGGGCGCGACGCGCCTTCGAGGAACGAGTACGCGCTGTGCAGGTGGAGCTCGACGTACGAGCCGAGCGCCGCGCCGCTCACGGGCTAATCCCTCTGCTCGAACCACTCGCCGCCGACGAGATCGCGGAAGACCACGAGCACCCGCTCGTCCTCCAAGAGCAGCGCCTGGTAGAGGCGCGCGACCGTTCGCTCGCGCCACCACTCGTCGTCGATGCGCCAGCGGTCGAGCACCTCGCGCACGGCGAGCGGCGCGGGCCACGCCGGACGCCGGACCGCCCGCGGGACCCCGTCCTCGTGGTCGACCGCGATGGGGAGGGGGGCATTCAGCGCTCGTACGGCACGAGCGCCCACCGGCGCTCGGGAATCCTGGACCACGGCTCGACCTCCACCGCGCTGTAGATGGGCACGCGTCCGAAGCGGCCCGCAAGCTGCTCCACCGCCTGCACCAAGGGTTCGCTCTCACGGCCGCTTTGAAAGAACAGCGCGGGCTGCTTGGCCCACTGGCCGGTCAGGTCGATCAGCTCGAGCGCGAACTCGACCACCGGTGCGGGCGGGAGCGCGCCGGGGAGCATGAGCTTGGCCCTGATCGCCAGGCCCGCTCCGTCCGCGCTCGCGGGCGGATCGCGGAAGGGCACGCTGCGCTCCCACGACGAGCCGTCCGCGAGGAGCGCGCGGAGGCGCGCCATGCGCGCCGCCCGGCCGCGCAGACGCGGGTTGGCGA
>VGPA01000014.1 GCA_016875665.1 Chloroflexota bacterium
AGCGCGAGCTGCCCCGAGACGCCCACCACGAGGCCCGCGTCGCCCTCACGCTCGCCGCGCTGGAGCACGCCCGGGGTCGAGAGCCCATGGACCGCGAAGATCGCGGCCAGGCAGATGAATCCGAGCGCGAGGAGCAGGCTCGGGAAGTGGCGCAGCTGCAGCGCCGAGCGAGCCACGAGGAGCCCGACCGCGAGCGCGACGAGCGACACGTTGGACGTCACGACGAAGTGCTCGAGAGGGATGTTGAGCGACGCGTTGGCCTCGGGGACGGCGAGGTAGTAGAGCAGCAGCCCTGTGGGCGCGAGCGCGGCGGTCATGACCGCGAGCGGGCGCGCGAGCGACGCCGGGGTCAGCGGTACGTGGTCCACCACTTGCCGAGGAAGTACAGCGTCGCCGTGAGCACGAAGGTCAGGGTGAACACCATGTAGAACTCGAGGGACTCCCCGATTTCAGCAAGCACGGTTACTTCGGCTCCCTTCCGGTGCCAAGCAGGTTCAGGTACTCGACGATCGAGTTGATCTCCTGGTCGGTCAGCCGCCCGCCGTTCTTGTCGGAGAACGGAGGCATCGCGGTGCCGGGCTTGATGCCCGGCGAGTTCGCGATCCACTTCTGGAGCCACTGCGGGTCGCTCGCCTTGAGCCGCTGCAGCTCGGCGGTCACGGGGCCCTTCGTGCCGAACTCGGCGAGGTTGGGCGCGGTGGGCAGCGTGCTCGCCTGGCCCGCCGTGAACGAGTGGCACGTCGTGCACGACTGCTGCGTGTTCTGCCTGATCAGCACGCGGCCGCCCTCGGCCCCGGTCGGCGCTCGGGGCGCCTCGGGCGTCTGCGGCTTCTCCTGGAGGCCGGCCGCGAGACGGATGTGCGCCAGGTCATCCCACTGCGCGGGTGCGGCGTGCATGATGAAGGCCAGCACCTGGTTCACCGCCTCCGGGCCCAGCGGGCCGCCCTCGTAGCGCGCCAACTGCGGCATCGAGAGCTGCCCGAGCGGCTTCGCGCGCCCGCGCTCGATGACGAGCCGCAGCGCCGTCTCGCGCTCGGCGAGCTTGGCGGGGTCCGCCGCGAGAGTGGAGTGGCGGTTCGCGTCGATGTTCAGCGGCAGGCCGGCCCCACTGATCCCCTGACCGCGCTCGCCGTGGCAGTCGTAGCAGAGGTTCGCGTAGATCGCCCCGCCGCGGACCACGCGCTGCTTCAGCTGGTGCTCCGCTCCGCGGTCGCGTGGGTTGGAGCCGACGGCGCCCACGCTCATGGCGAAGTACACGCCGGTGAGCAGGAACACGGCGAACAGCGTCGCGCCCGAGAGGACGATCTTCTTGTCGAGGTTGGCCGCGATCTCGAGCGGATCCGGCGATGCGGGGATCGGGGACACCCAGTACGGGGTCGGCTGCTCGAGCGTGGCTCCGGCGGCGTAGTGCTGGCGCAGGAGCGCGACCCCCCGCACCTCCTCCTCGACCGGATCGACGGACGCCTGGTGGCGCACCGCCCAGACGAAGAACCCGGTCAGGACGAGCATCAGGATGACGCTCGCCACCGCCAGGAGCAGGTTGACGTCCATCGTCACACCTTCACCTCGACGTCGGCCGAGTTGAACTCGTTGGACGGGCGGTCGATCAGGTTGAGCGGGTTCGTGTCCACGATGAGCGTGCTGCCCGTGTCGGACATGTGGAACAGCTGGAGCGGCTTGGGCGCCGGGCCGCCGAGGACGACCCCCGTCTTCTTGTGGAACTGCGACCCGTGGCACGGGCACTGGAACATGTCCTGCGAAGGGACCCACGGCACGGTGCAGCCCAGGTGGGTGCACTTGCGGTACGCGGCGATGATCCCGTTCGGGGCATGGAGCAGGAAGAAGCGCCCCTCGATGTTCAGGATCGGGGTGTCGTTGGTCGATCGGAACTTGGCGAGCACCGACTCCTTGCTCCCCACCTGCACCTTCGCACCGAGGCCCGTGAGCTTCTGGACGTGCAGGAACGGCAGGAGGATCGCCGTGAACTCGGTGAGCGCGAGCGTGGTGCCGCCGAGGAAGCCGAGCCTGAGCAGCTGCCGCCGCTTCAGCTTCGCCAGCAGCCCTCCCGCGCTCGTGGCGGTCTCGTCGTGCGGTCGGATCATTCGGCTGGGGCACGCCGCCGACCGGCGACGAAGCGCCCTTCGGCGCTCGCGGACTGAGTCACGCGGCGCCGGCGAAGGGACCTAATCATGGGTCGGAGGCAGGGCCCACGGTGCGAAGAGGTCCATGCCCGGGCCGCGCATCGACGTGCCGATGAACGTGAGCACGACGTAGGTGGCGAGGAATCCGGTCCAGACGCCGATCATCCACTCGCGCGTGTTCGCCTGGTAGAGCCGCTTCAGCAGCACGACCAGGACGACCGGCAGGATCAGCATCACCAGGACCGGTATGACGACGTCCGGGATGATGAGCTTGCCGCCCGGGAGGTGCGCGGTCGCCCACTCCGCGTAGCCGGCCTTCTTGAGGAAGAAGTCCGCGGCGACGAGCCCGACCGTCAGAACCGTCGAGTAGACCGCCGAGAAGACCGCGACGGTCTTCCCCTTCTGGCTCGTGAACCAGACACCGACGCCCTCCCGGCTCCGGTCGATGTACGGGATCGTCATCATGAACACGATCCACGCGGTGGGCACGATCACCCCGGCCAGGGCCGCGTTCATGTGCAGCAGGAGCTCCTGGAGGTTCAGGAAGTACCACGGCGCCTTGGACGGGTTCGGAGTCCGATCCACGTTGGCGCGATCCATGAGCGGGGCGTTGAACAGCGCCGCGACCACGAACAGGCCAAGCGCCCACACCATCGCCGCGATGAACTCGATGACCAGCAGGTGCGGCCACACCATCGCGGTGTCCTCGACGCGCTTGTCGACGCGCACGATCGAGTCCTGCCGCACGAAGGCGAGCAGCCGGAGGCGCTTCTCCTGGCCGGGGAAGGGCTGCGGCCCACGAGGAACGGTCACAGCGGCCCCGAAATCCCGCCGTCTTTGCGGATCCGCCAGAAGTGGATCGCCATGAGGAACCCGGCGATCACGGGCAGCGCGACGCAGTGCAGCACGTAGAACCGCAGGAGCGCATTGCCGCCCACTTCGAAGCCGCCGAGGAACAGGAAGCGGACCTCGTCGCCGACGAAGGGTGTGGCGCCGACCATGTTCATGCCGACCGTGACCGCCCAGATCGCGAGCTGGTCCCAGGGCAGCAGGTAGCCGGTGTACGAAAGGACGAGGGTCACGACAAACAGGAGCGTGCCGACGACCCAGTTGAACTCGCGCGGCGGCTTGTAGGAGCCGGTGTAGAAGACGCGGATCATGTGCAGGAAGACGGTGATCACCATGCCGTGCGCCGCCCAGCGGTGCATGTTGCGGAGGAACTGGCCGAAGATGACGACCGTCTCGAGGTCCTTGATGTCCTGGTACGCGTCGTCGGCGCCGGGCACCGCGGCCGAGACGGGGTGGTAGTAGAACATGAGCAGGGTCCCCGTGAGCGTGAGCACCAGGAACAGGAAGAACGAGAGCCCACCCATGCACCACGTGTAAGGAATGGCGAGCGCGTGGCGCCGCACCTTGACCGGGTGCAGGTGCAAGAAGACGTTGGTGAACACGGCGAGGGATTGGTTCTTCCGCGAGTCCGGATAGCCGTGTCGGAACAGCGAGCGCCAAATGTAGTTGGTCTTGACCTTCTGCCAGACCTGGGCGGGAACCTCCAGCACAGCTAGCTCCTCACGTGGTGATGACCCGCGCCGACCGGCTCGTCTGCGTGCCGGTGGGCATGACCATTGTGTCCGTTCCGTCCGCTCCGTGCGCCGAGCGCCTTGTGGCCCGCCGCGAGCGACGGGTCGTACAGCGGGAGCGGGCGCATCGTCTTGCCGCCGCCGACCGTCAGGTCGAGGTGGATCTCGTCATCGATCGACTCCTTCGGCAAGGTCTTCCCGGTCGATGGGAGGACGGCGCCGTAGCGGTTCATCGTGATCGCGTCGGTGGGGCAGCGGATGACGCAGAGCGCGCAACGGATGCAGGCCGTCTCGTCCAGATAGAACGCGACTCCCTGTCCCCATTTCTTCGCCTCGCCCACCGCGGGGATCGCACCGTCGTCGACGACGTCGTTCATGTCGACGATGTGGATCACGTCCATCGGGCAGACGTCGACGCAGCCGCCGCAGATGATGCAGAGCTCGCCGGTGATCTCGATGTTGAAGTTGCACTTGAGGCAGCGGTCACCCTCGGCCACCGCCTGCGCTTCCTCGTAGCCGCGGTTGACTTCGAGGAAGAGCCCGCGGCGGTCGCCCTTGGAGAGCTTGGGCATCTCCTGGCGCGGAATGCGGTCGTAGTCGACGGACATGTTGTGGAAGATGCGGGCGGCTCCGCCCTCGCCCGAGATGGCGCCGACGTTGTCGGCCATCGGCGAGCGTCGCAGCGTCACGACCTCGTGGTACTCGGGGACGTTGACCGAGATGCCCTCGGGGTCGAGGTAGCGCGCGATCTGCTGCGCGGCGGAGCGGCCGTCGGCGACGGCCTCGATGATCGTGGTGGGGCCGGTGCGGTAGTCGCCGGCGAGGAAGACCTTCTTCACCGCCGACTGGTACGTCTCGGAGTCGACCTTCACGTCGCGCCAGCGCTTGACCCGGAACTCGGGGAACTCGGCGAGGAACGTGGTATCCGGCGACTGGCCGAGCGCCAGCAGCACCGTCTCGCATTCGATCTCGAACTCGGAGCCGGCGATCGGCTCGGGGCTGCGGCGGCCCGAGGCGTCCGGCGCACCGAGGCGGTTCCGCACGAAGCGCACGCCGCGCACGTGGCCCTTCTCGTCCGTAAGGACTTCGAGCGGGCTCGCGAGGTAGACGAACTGCATGCCCTCGCGCTCGGTCTCGGCGAGCTCCTCTTCATCCACGACCATCTCGTCGCGGCCGCGCCGGTACACGATGAAGATGTCGTCCGCGCCCAGCCGCCACGACGTCGAGGCGCAGTCCATGGCGGTGTAGCCGCCGCCGAGCACGACCACCCGCTTCCCCACCTCGACCGGCCGGCCCCGATAGGCGCGCTCGAGGAAGACGATGCCGGCCATCACGCCGGGGGCGTCCTCACCGGGGATGCCGATGTAGTTCGGCTCGAAGCATCCGGCGGTGACGAGCACGGCGTCGTTCTCGGCGTGGAGCTTCGCGAGCGGGACGTCCCTGCCCACATAGGTCGACAGCCGGAGCTCGACGTTCTCGCTCATGATCCCGTTGACGTCGCGGTCGATGACCTCGCGCGGCAGGCGGAATGGCGGAACGCCCGCGAGGGTCGTGCCGCCGGCCTGGTCCAGCGCGTCGTACACCACCACGCCGAAGCCCTGCTTGGCGAGGTCGCTCGCCGCCGCGAGGCCCGCGCAGCCCGCACCGACGATGGCCACCTTCTTGTCCGGGGCGCCGAACGAGGGCGGCGCCGGCTGGGTGTACGGACGGCCCTCGACCTCGAGGTTGCTGTGCGCCCAGTCGGAGAGGAACTTCTTGACGTAGCGAATGGAGAGGGGCTTGTCGACCTCCTTGCGGCGGCAGGCCGACTCGCACGGTGCGGCGCACACCGAGCCGCAGATCGACGCCATCGGGTTCGGATCGAGCGCGAGGTCCCAGGCTTTTTCGAACTCCCCCGCGGCCGCGAGGTTGAGGTAGCCGCGGCAGTTCGTGCGCACGGGACACGCTTCCTGGCAAGGGATGTTTTCCTGGTACCAGCTCGGGCCGACCTCAACGACCTGATAGAGCTCTCTCAAGACGAGTCCATGCTACTGACGGCCTCAGGAGTGTCAAAGACGAACAGCCTCGGCTTGATCGAAGAACGGAAGACGCGGCTCGACGGGACGGTCCGCCGCTGGAGGTGTGACCTGCTGGAGCTCGATCCGGGCCGCCGGGCGGCGCTGCGGTACGACCTCCGCGCCGACCGGCCCGTGCACGGCACCGACCTCGTCCTGCGATCCGGCACGATCACCCTCGCACACTTCTGGATCGACCGGCCGTACGGCGTCTACCACTGGATCCGCGACGGGAAGACGGTCGCCTACTACGCCAACGTCGGCACCGTGATGGCGATCACACGCGACGTGGTCTCGTATCTCGACCTCGCGGTCGACGTGCTCGTCCGGCCATCCGGGTCGCTGGAGATCCTGGACGAGGACGAGCTTCCCGACGATCTCGCCCCGGCGCATCGCAGGACGATCTCGGCGGCACTGGAGGTGTTCATCACCGGCGCTCGGGGTGTGATGCAGGAGATGGAGCGCGAGCGCGAACGTCTCGATATCCTGCCCGCGTGAAGATCCACGAGTACCAGGCCAAGGAGATCCTCGCGCGCGCCGGCATCCGCATCCCCGAAGGGCGCGCCGCCCGCACGCCGGACGAGGTGGCAGCCGCCGCCGAGGCGCTCGGCTTCCCGGTCGTGGTCAAGGCGCAGGTGCACGTGGGCGGCCGCGGGAAGGCGGGCGGCGTGAAGCTCGCCGCGTCGCCGGACGAGGCCAAAGCGCACGGCGCCGCGATCCTCGGCATGGACATCAAGGGCCTGACGGTCCAGAAGGTGTACGTCGAGCGCGCCGCGGACTACGCCGGCGAGCTGTACCTCGGGGTCACGCTCGACCGCGACCGCCGCCGTCCGGTGGTGATGCTCTCGACCGTCGGCGGCATGGACATCGAAGAGGTGGCCGAAGCCAGTCCCGAGAAGATTGCGCGGGCGTGGCCCAACCCGCTCTTCGGCCTCATGGGCTTCGAGGCGCGCGAGCTCTGCCTCGCGGCCGGGGTCCCCCAGGCGCAGCGCGCGGCCGTGGCCGAGATCGCGCGCACGCTCTACGAGCAGTACTTCGCGACCGACGCGACGCTGATCGAGATCAACCCGCTCTTCATCCTGCGCGACGGCTCCATCATGGCGGGTGACGCCAAGCTCGACGTCGACGACAACGCGCTGCATCGGCAGGCCGCGCTGTCCGCCCTCAAGGAGGTCTCCCCCGACGAGCAGGCCGAGGAGCGGGCGCGGGAGCTGGGCTTCTCCTTCGTCCAGCTCGACGGCGACGTCGGCATCATCGGGAACGGGGCGGGCCTCGTGATGGGCACGCTCGACGCGGTGCGGAACGCCGGCGGCAACGCCGCGAACTTCCTCGACGTCGGCGGCGGCGCACGCGAGGCCGTCGTGAAGGCGGCCCTCGAGATCGTGCTCGCGAACAAGCGCGTGAAGAGTGTCCTGATCAACATCTTCGGGGGAATCACCCGCGGCGACGAGGTCGCGAAGGGCATCCTCGCGGCTCTCGAGGAGACCAGGCCTCGCGTGCCGCTCGTGATCCGCCTCTCCGGCACCGCGGCGGCCGAGGGGCGCGCGCTCCTCCAGAGCGCCCGGCTCGCCTCGCGCGCGACGATGGACGAAGCCGCGGCCGAGGCGGTCCGCCTGGCGAAGAGCGCATGAGCGTCCTCGTCGGCCGCGACACCCGCGTCGTCGTCCAGGGCTTCGGGCGCGAGGGCTCCTTCCACGCGGCGCGCATGAAGGAGTACGGCACCCAGGTGGTGGCCGGCACCCGCATCGGCAAGGGCGGCACCACGCAGGACGGCGTGCCCATTTTCGAGTCGGTTTCGCAGGCGGTGGCCGCTACCGGGGCCAACACATCGATCATCTTCGTCCCTGCTCCGGCCGCCGCCGATGCCGTGCTCGAGGCGCTCGCCTCCGAGCTCGACCTCGTGATCGCGATCACCGAGGGGATGCCGGTGAACGACATGGCGAAGGTCGCGGTCGCGCTCGCCGCCTCAACCTCCACGCTCGTCGGCCCCAACTGCCCCGGCGTGATCTCGCCCGGCCGAGCCAAGGTCGGGATCATGCCCGCGGAGAACTTCCTCGAGGGCCCCATCGGGTTCGTGTCCCGCAGCGGCACCCTCACCTATGAGATCGCCGACCTGCTCTCCGGCGCCGGGCTCGGCCAGTCCACGTGCGTCGGCATCGGGGGCGATCCGATCATCGGGCTCCCCACGCCGGACGCCGTCCGGCTCCTGAACGAGGACCCCGAAACCGAAGCGATCGTCGTCGTCGGCGAGATCGGCGGCAGCGCCGAGGAGCGCGCCGCGGAGTACCTCCGCGCCTACGGCAAGAAGCCCGCGGTCGCCTTCATCGCCGGCCGCTCCGCTCCGCCGGGCAAGCGGATGGGCCACGCCGGCGCCATCGTGTCGGGCAACCAAGGCACAGCGGCGTCGAAGGTGGCCGCCTTCGAGGCGGCGGGGATCCCGGTGGCGAACGCGCCCTCCGAGATTCCCGACCTCGTCAGGAGCGCCCTCAGGTGCTCCTGACTCCTCGATCGAGAACAGCTTCGCCGTTGGGCTCCGCCCCGACTTGCCGCTTCGCGGCTCAGGGGCCCCTACCCCTGCTCAGGGCAAAGCCCGTCGTCGCTCAGCCCCGTTCGATCACATCTACAAGGAGGCGATGATCGCCCCCGCCGCCAGGAACGTGATCGGCCAGTTGATCTGATTGACGGCCCAGAGCGCCCACGCCCTCCCCGAGAAGTTCGAGTCGCCGGCCGTCGCGAGCGCCACGACGAGCCATACCCAGAACCCGGCCACCGCGCCGGCGGCCGCGCCGGCCGCGCCCATGCCGCGGATGATCACGGCGAGAGCCACTATCGAGAGCACGCTGATCACGACCTGGAGCGCCATCGCCGACCCCGGCGACCGCTCCTCCGCCGGCGCCTTCACCAGCGCCATCCAGCGCTTCCCCATCGGTGAGCTCGGCATGTAGTAGATCGTGCCGATGATCATCGCGACGACCGTCGCCGCGGCCACCGCGATCGGATTGACTGCGGGCACCCATCCCCTCCGGCGCCGAATTGCTGGCGCGAAGTCTACGGAGCGCGATCAGGCGGTCAGGCCGCGATCAGGTCCCGCAAGCGCTCCGCCCACAGCCCGTTCGAACCGTCGTCGTCGTGCTTCAGGTAGGCGTACACGTCCCTGCCCGCGGCGAGGTGGCCGCGCAAGCGCTCCGCCCAGCCGGCGATCTCGGCCTCCGTGTAGCCCTCGTCCTTGCGCAGGCGCACGTAGACGAACGGGGCGGTGCGGTCGAGCGTGTCGATCGGCGAGGGCGCGCTCTCGCCCTCCGCGTGCACGAGCGCGAGGCCGCGCAGCGCGAGGATCTCGTAGGTCTCCGGCACGTACCAGCTCGCGTTCCGCACCTCGAGGGCGCAGCGGATGTCCGCCGGTAGCGACGCGACGAACCCCGCGAGGAGATCGTCGTCGCGCTTCAGCCACGGCGGGGTCTGAAAGAACAGCGGCCCGAGCCGGTCGCCCAGCAGCCGCGCGCGCTCGAGGAACAGCGGCAGCGTGTCCGCGGGGTGCGCGAGGCGGTCGAAATGCGTGATCCGCTGCGACGCCTTCAGTGCGAAGGTGAAGCCGGGCGCGGTCGCGGCGAGCCAGCCGGCGACAGTGGCGTCGGTGGGCAGGTGGTTGAACGTGTAGTTGACCTCGGTCGTGGCGAGGCGCGTGCCGTAATGCTGGAGCATGCCCCTGGCCTTCGTGCCCGGCGGATAGAACTTCGGGATCCACGTCGCGTACGACCAGCCCGACGCGCCGACGAACGCGCGCGCCGTCACTTGGTCTATTTCGCGACGATCAGCGAGGCGCGGCCCGACGACCCGCCGGCGAGCACCACCACCGCGATGTCACCCTCGGTGTCCGGCGCCGCGAAGCCGATGCTCGCTCGGCCGCTCGTGTCCGTCGTCGCGGTGCCGATCACGATGACGCCGACGCTGAGCGAGACGGAGACCCCGGACACCGGCCGCCCGGCGCTGGACAGGACGATGGTCGCGTTCACGGGCGTGCCCGGCTTCACGCGCGAGGCGTCCAAGCCCACCTTGACCGCGACCGACCCGGGCGCGCCGGCGAATCCTTCGCGCACCGTGACCGGAATCCGCGAGGTCGTCTCGACGCCCGCCTCGTTCCGTGCCACGACCGTGATCGTCACGGCGCCGGCGTCGACGGGAATGCGGTCCGCGAAGAGCCCGTTGGTGTCGACGGCCACCTGCCGTCCGTTCACGCGCACGGTCGCGCGCGCCGCCGTCCGACCCTCAACTGCGATCTCCGGTCCGTCGAGCGAATCGTTCGCGCGGGGACGCGTGACCGAGAGCGACGGCGCGGCGCGGTCGAGCACGACCGTCGCGCTCCGCTGCGAGACGAGGTCGCCTTGAGGCCCGAGCAGGCGGGCGACGATCGTGTTGGCGCCGTCCCGCAGCGCGAGCGCCGCGCCGAAGCGCCCGTCCTTGTCGAAGGCGAACCGGCCGAGGCGGTCGTTGTTGAGGGACAACTCGATCACGCGCCCGCCCTCGATGGCGAAGGTCGGCACCCGTCCGACGAGCGTCAGCTGCGACTGCGAGGTGAACGACGGCAGATCGTCGAAGATCGGATCGGCGCTGGCGGCTCCGGCGCCCACCGCCGGAAGGACGAGTGCGGTCGGCGCGGGCCTGGGGAGGGCGCGCTGGAGGTCGGTGCCGAGCGACGAGAACCCCGCTACGACGGCCGAGCTGCCCCGACCCACGACGATCAGCACGGCGCAGGTCATCGCGCCGGCGACGAGGATCTTGACCCACGGCGGCGCGGCCGGACGCCGCCGCGGCACGCTCCGCCCGGCCGAGCGGAAGACGCCGCGGGATACCGGAGCGCGCTTGCGAGCGATGGTGCCCACCCCTCAAGCGTACGGGCATTAGCAGCCTGACTGGTGAAGGACCCGCGTCAGTGCAACACTCACCTCCATGCCTGAGGAGGCCGCCCCGGCCGTCGCTCCGCAAGGGCTCGAAGGCGTCGTCGCGGCAAGCACCTCGATCAGCTCAGTCCAGGACGGGTTCCTTCAGTACCGCGGGTACAACATCGACGAGCTGGCCCCGAACGCCGAGTACGAAGAGGTCGCCTACCTCCTGCTGAACAACGAGCTCCCGAAGGCTGCCGAGCTGGCCGCCTTCAAGAAGCAGCTCGTCGAGGCCCGGGCGCTCTCCCCGTATCTGATGGGCATCCTCAGGAGCACTTCCCGGAAGGCCCAGGCGATGGACGTGCTGCGCACGGTCATCTCCGCCTCCAGCACCGAAGAACCCGAGGAGGCCGACAACGCGCGCGACGCGGAGTACCGCAAGGCCATCCGTCTCACGGCCAAGATGCCGGTGATCCTCGCCGCCTTCATGCGCCTCCAGAAGGGCGAGGAGCCGGTCGCGCCCGATCCATCGCTCGGCCACGCGGCGAACTTCACCAGGATGGCCTTCGGCGACAAAGCCGCCGCCCTGGCGCCGCGGGTGCTCAACACCTGCTTCATCCTCCAGGCGGAGCACGGGATGAACGCATCGACGTTCGCCGCACGCATCACCGCCGCGACGCTCGCCGATATGTACGCGTCCGTCACGTCGGGCCTCGGCGCCCTCAAGGGCCCGCTCCACGGCGGTGCCACCGACGGGACGATGATCATGCTCGACCAGGTCGGCTCCGTCGCGAACGTTCCCGCCTTCGTGAAGAAGGGCTTCGAGAACAAGTACAAGTTCCCCGGGTTCGGCCACCGCGTGTACAGGACCGTCGACCCGCGCTCGAAGTTCCTCCGCTCGTTCGCCGCCGATCTGCAGAAGTCGTGGAAGGGCACGCCGTACTACGACATCCAGGAGGCGCTGGTCGAAGAGGTCAACCGCCACCGGCACTTCCCGGTGAACGTCGACTACTACGCGGCGACGACCTACACCTTCCTCGGCATCCCCGCGGAGCTGGGCACCTCGATCTTCGCCATCGGCCGCGTCGCCGGGTGGTGCGCGCACGTCATGGAGCAGCACGGCGACAACCGGCTGATCCGCCCGGAGTCCCTCTACACCGGGCCGACCGGGAAGAAGTGGGCGCCCGCCGCTTCCCGCTAGCCGTATGATCTAGGGGAACGAACCTCACTCCCTTCCCAGTGATCCGGGTGCGGCGCGACGCGCGCCCCGAACGACACCAAACTCCTGCCGAGAGCGAAGGAGCCATACCCAGTGGAAGAAGCCACAGCACCGCAGGCAACCTCAGATTCAGAGGTCGACGAGCCAACGACCCGCCGTGGGAGCCGGTCGCGCGGCGCGGCCGCCGCGCCGCCTCCACCACCCCCCGCGACACCGCCCCCTCCCGCCGCCGAGGCGCCGGCCGCTCCTCCGGGGCGCAAGTACTACACGATCACCGAGCTGAACGAAATGAAGGGCCGCGAGCTCCTCGAAACCGCGAAGGAGTTCGGGGTCACCGACCTCGCGAACGTGACGGCGAAGCAGGACGTGATCCTGCGGATCCTGCAGGGCCAGACCGAGGCCCAGGGCAACATCTTCGCCCAGGGCATCATCGAGATCGTCGAGGACGGCTTCGGATTCCTACGCCGCCGCAGCCTCCTCCCTTCGCCCGAGGACGTGTACGTCTCCTCCAGCCAGGTGCGGCGCTTCGGCCTCCGGACCGGCGACTTCGTGACCGGCCAGACCCGGCCCCCGAAGGACACCGAGAAATACTTCAGCCTCCTCCGCGTCGAAGCGGTGAACGGCGTCGACCCCGAGGTCGCCAAGCGCCGGCCGCATTTCGAGAACCTCACGCCGGTCTTCCCGGACGAGCTGCTCGACCTGGAGATCGAGGGCGCGAACCTCAGCCAGCGGCTGATCAACCTGGTGAACCCACTCGGCAAGGGGCAGCGCGCGCTGATCGTGTCGCCGCCGAAGGCCGGCAAGACGACGATCCTCAAGGACATCGCCAACGGGATCACGGGCAACACGCCCGACGCCCACATGATGGTCGTGCTCGTAGGCGAGCGCCCCGAGGAGGTGACGGACATCCGGCGCTCGATCAAGGGCGAGGTGTTCTCGTCCACCTTCGACGAGCCCACCGAGAACCACACCCGCGTTGCCGAGCTCGCGCTCGAGCGCGCCAAGCGCCTGGTCGAGAGCGGCCGGGACGTCGTGATCATGCTCGACTCGATCACGCGTCTCGCCCGCGCGTACAACCTCGCGGTGCCCACGAGCGGCAAGACGCTCTCCGGCGGGATGGACCCGGTCGCGCTCTACCCGCCGAAGCGCTTCTTCGGCGCCGCCCGCAACGTCGAGAAGGGCGGCTCGCTCACGATCATCGGCACCTGCCTGGTGGACACGGGAAGCCGCATGGACGACGTGATCTACGAGGAGTTCAAAGGCACGGGCAACTCCGAGATGATCCTCGACCGTAAGCTCCAGGAGCGCCGCACGTTCCCCGCGATCAACATCCCCGCCTCGGGCACACGCCGCGAGGAGCTGCTCCTCTCGCCGGAGACGCTGCGCCAGGTCATCCTCCTGCGGAAGATGCTGTCGGCGGTGGGGCAGATCGAGGGCACGGAGCTCCTGATCCAGCGCCTCGGCAAGACGAAGACCAACAAGGAGTTCCTGGTGAGCATCGCGAAGGCGATGGAGAGCGGCACGAGCTAGCCCGCCGCCCCCGGGGGGCTGACGCAAGGGGTCTCCGTTCAGGACGGCAGCACCGCCCTCTGGAGGAAGACATGGTTCGCCCCGCGTCCAGCGGCCTCGCCACCGCATTCTTCCGTCTCTACCTCCTGGAGGCCCTCGCGGCGCACGGGCCCGCGCGCCCCGCGGCGCTCCTGGCATCGGTCTCGAGCCAGGGCCTGCCGCTCGCGGCGGGTGCGTTCGGCCGCGCGCTGCAGTCGCTCCTCGAAAGCGGGCATGTCGCGCCGGGCGACCGCGGGGCGGTGTCACTCACGGCCGCCGGGAACGC
>VGPA01000015.1 GCA_016875665.1 Chloroflexota bacterium
CTCAGGCGAGTGCGTCAGCGTCACGATCCCGGCCGACCCGTCCGCCGATCCGGTCGTCTCGCTGCACCTCGCCGGGGGCTCGCGCATCGCGCCGAGCCGGCCGCCGGTCATCACGCCGGACTCGCTGGTGACCTCCGACGTGGTCGCCGCGACGACCGCCCAGGGTGGGCTCGAGCGCGAGAAGGTCGGCCGGAACTCGGGCTGCCCGTGCGGCAGCGGCCGCAAGTACAAGTTCTGCCACGGAAGCGCCTGACTACCGCGGGGCGAGCCACTCCGCGAACGCGTCGAACGAGTAGGGCCGGCCGAGGAAGTCGGTGACGAGCTGTGCCGCGGGCTTGGTCCCGCCGGCGGCGAGCACGAGATCGCGATAGCGGCGAGCCTGCCGGATGTCCATCAGTCCGTTCGGAAACCCGGTGAGCATGTCTCGCGAGATGACCTGCGAGTAGGCGTACGTGTAGTAGCTGGCGTCATACCCCTCGAGGTGGCCGAACGACGCCTCGAAGTGCGTGTCCGGGAGCAGCCGCGTGGGCGAGTAGCGCTCCGCGCACTCGCGCACCACCGCGGTCGTGTCGATCCCAGCGGGCTCACGCTGATGCAGCTCGAGCGCGACCGCCGACAGGAAGAGCTGGCGCTGCCAGAACATCGCGCGACCGAAGTCCCGCGCCTCGCGCAGCCGGGCGACCAGATCGGCCGGGATCGCCTCGCCGCTCTCGACGTGCTTCGCGAAGCCGCGCAGCACGCCGGCGTCGAAGATCCACTCCTCCAGAAACTGCGACGGCGCCTCCACGAAGTCCCACTCGGTCACGCCGCCCACACGTACCCATGGGATCCCGCCGCGGACGATGTTGTGCACGAGGTGCCCGAATTCGTGGAAGAACGTCACCACCTCGCCGTGGTCCATCAGCGCCGGGCCGGGCTGCGCCGCGGGGTCGGGGAAGTTGCACACGAGCACGGAATGCGGCTCCTGCTTCCCGCCCACGCCGCTGCGCCAGGTGAAGCAGGCCGCGTGCTTGAACTTGCCCTCGCGCGGGTGCATGTCGAGGGAGATGCGTCCCATCGGCTTCCCGTCCACCGTCACCGCGTAGGTGTCGACGGAGGGGTGCCAGATCCCCGGCTGCTCGACCGGCGTGAAGGTGAGGCCGAACAGGCGCGAGGCGAGGTCGATCACGGCGGCCTTCACCGCGCGGTACTCGAAGTACGGGCGCACGCTCCGTGGGTCGAAGCGGAACGACTCGGCCTTGATCCGCTCGATCCAGTACGCGTGCTCCCATTGGCCGATCGCGCGCGCGCCGGGATCGGCCTTGCGCTTTTCGGTCAAGATCCGCTCGCGCTCGGCCGCGCCGCTCTCGCGCGTCGCGTCGAAGGCCCGCGCGATGAAGTCGCGCACCGCCGCCGCGCTGCCGGCCATCTTGTCCGCGGTCGCGAAGTCCGCCCAGGTCGGGTAGCCCAGCAGTCGCGCGAGCTCGGCGCGCTTCGCGAGCATCGCGCCGAGCACCTCGAGGTTGCGTGGTGCGGCGCGGTTGAGGTTCTCGAACGCGAGGCGGCGGCGCGCCTCCTCGCTCGCGCTGTACGACATGAACGGGATCGCGTCCGGGTAATCGGTGGTGATCGTCCGCTTGCCGGCCGCGTTCGTCGGGTGCGCGGCGATCCAGTCGGCCGGGAGCCCCACCAGGTCGGCGTCGTCGACCTCGATGCTCCGCACGTCGTCGCGGATGTTGCGGCTGAACTCCTGCCCCAGCTCGAGCAGCTCGTCGCGGAGCGTGCGGACGCGCTCCCGCTCGGCGGGTCCGAGCTCCGCGCCGGAGCGGCGCATGTCCCGCAGCACGAGTTCGCGGACCCGCTGGGCGAGGGGGTCCAGCCCCGCCGGATCCACGCCGCGCACGGCGGCGAGGACCGCGGCGTCCTGCAGGATCTCGGTGCGCAGCTGCGCGCACTCGCGATCGATCGCCTCGGCCGCGGTCCGCAGGCCTTGGTCGGGATGGACCTCCGCGAAGAGGCCCGCTTCGGCGCCGACGTTGGAGAGCTCGAGCGCGAGCTCGTTCAGCGGCTCGAGAACGGTCGTGCGCGTGAACGGCGCCCGCGTCGCGCGGAGCGAGCCCAGGATCGCGCGCGCCCGGTCGAGCCTCGCGCGCTGCTCGCCGTGGAACGTCATGGCAGCCTCGCACGCTAGCATCGCGCGCCTAGTGCCCGGACCGAGCGTCCCGTTCCCGCCGATGGAGGCGGAGCTGACGAACGAGCTGCCCGCAGGCGACCGCTGGCAGTACGAGCCCAAGTGGGACGGGTTCCGCGGCGTCCTCGAGAACGACGGGGGCGAGCTCGCGCTGTGGAGCCGCAACGAGCGGCCGCTGCTGCGCTACTTCCCCGAGCTGCGGCCGCTCGGTGCGCTGCTGCCGCCGCACTCGGCGATCGACGGCGAGATCGTCATTCGCCGAGAGGGAAGGATCGACTTCGCCGCGATGCAGATGCGCCTCCATCCGGCGGAGAGCCGCATCCGCAGGCTGTCCGCGGAGATCCCCGCGACGTTCATCGCGTTCGACCTGCTGCTCTGGGACGGCGATCCGGTGCATGAGCGTCCGCTCCGCGATCGACGAACTGCGCTCGTCGCCCGTCTCGATCCGTCGCGCAACCCGCGGGTGAAGGCGTTCGCGGATGAGGGCCGCTTCTAGCTGTCGCCCGCGTCCGCCGACATCGCGACCGCGCAGCACTGGCTCGAGCGTCTCGAGGCGATCGGGCTCGACGGCGTCATCGCCTGGGCACTTCGTCCCAGCGCAGCGGTGCCGACGCGCGCGCGTCCGGTGTGGGACGGATCGAGTACGCGCCTGCGATCGTGCGGTCGCGCGAGTTCTGGCCGTAGTCGACATAGACGCCGGTGCGCTGGTTCACCGCCCAGGTGGTGGTGGCGATCTCCGGCACCTTCTTCACCACGCGCTTCGCGAGCGCGAGCGCGAAGCGCCGCACCTCAGGGAAGACGAGCTCGCGCACGATGGGCACGAGGATGTGGATCCCGGTCGAGCCGCTCGTCTTCGGGAACGACGGCAGCTCCAGCTCGCGCATGACCTCCTCGGTCGCCATGGCCACTTCGCGGACCCGCTCCCAGGTGTCCACGTCGCGCGGATCGAGATCGATCAGCAGGTAGTCGGGCTTCTCGACGTCATCGATACGGGAGTGCTAGGTGTGCGTCTCGATGCAGCCGAGGTTGGCGAGCCATGCGAGCGACGGTGCGTCGTTGATCACCGGGAAGTCGGCGTGCCGCCCGCTCGGGAACTCGATCCGGTACGTCTCGAGCCACTCGGGGTGGGGGACGGGCACGCGCTTCTGATAGAAGAAGTCACCTTCCACGCCGTTCGGGTAGCGCTTCATCTGCATCGGGCGCTTGCGCGTGTGCGGCAGCACCGCGTCGGCGAGATCGACGTAATAGCGCACGGGGTCGCCCTTGGTGGTGCCGCTCGCGGGGAAGAAGACCTTGTCCTGGTTGGTGAGCGCGACCTCGCGGCCGCCGACCAGCACGACCTAGATTCCGGCCGCCTTCGCGAGGGCGGCCCACTCGTCAAGGGGCGGCTCCATCCACTCCTGGCGGAGGACCTGCAGGCAGACGTGGTCCGCGCCGGCGGCGCGGTGCTGGGCGACGTGCTCCGCGATCTTTTCGACGGGGCCCCACGCGACCACGGCGTCGACGAGGCGGTCGCTGCCGTCGCCCGCGAGATCGGCATCTCCCCAGCCGAGCCGGCGCAGGTTGTTGGTGTAGTTGTCGAGGCCGAGGTAGCGCTGCGTGTACGTGCGCCCGACCTTCCTGGCCACCACGGGGTCGGTCGTGACCACGCAGGCGACCTCGACCGCGAGGCACGGCCTTGGCCCGAGCACGTTGCGGGCGAAGGCGGTGTGCTCGAGCGGGACGAAGAACGGGTGCGCGCCGTCGGTCCTGTCGCGCGCGAGCTCGAGCATCCGCGGTCCGAGCGCCGCCAGGAGGCGGGCGGGCATCGGCGCGGGCTTGAGGGTGATCGGCGCGGCCTCCATCCGGTCGAGATAGCCCGCCATCGTCGCGACGGGCTGGCGATACGTGCCGCCGCGGTTGGCGACCGACGGCGCGTGGCTGACGCCCATGCCGAGCACGAAGCGCCCCGGGAACGCCTCTTCGAGCGCGCGCGCGCCGTTGGCCATGGCCACGGCGTCGCGCGCGTGGATGTTCGCGATGCCCGGTGCGATACGCACCCGTGTCGTCGCCGAGAGGTAGAGCGAGGCCTGGACGAACATCTCCTTGCTGCCCAACGCCTCCGGGAACCACAGCGCGCCGTAGCCGGCGGCCTCGATGCGCTTGGCCACGTCGGTGGCGCGCGCGATCGGGAGGCGCTCGAGGAGATTCGTCCACACCCCCACCGGTCCGAGCTGCTTCGCCGCCTCGCGTCCGTCCACCGTCAATCCTCGGGTGCGACGGCGGCGACGAGGGCGAGGTCGCCCGGACGCACGCTCTTGGGCTCGAACTTGCGCACGTTCGCCGCCATGCGCGTGAGCGCTTCCCCGGTGGGCATCGGCGGCTTGGTTTCTCCGCGCTTGGCGGGGATCCAGCGCACGGGGTTGCACCGCGCCACCACGACCTGGCGGAGATACGGGCTCTTGAAGCCCATCTCCTGGAGCGTCGCGACGTGCTTGGCCACGCGGTCGTCGATGTCGAGGAGGCGCGTGGCCCACTGGTCGCGCTGGCGAAGCGCCGCCGTCAGCGTGCCGTCGAGGTAGCGGTCGACGCGCTTGAGCATCGACTGGTACGACGAGCCGGCGAAGCGCGAGCGCTGGTCGTACGCCGCACCGATCGTGAGGAGATGCGGTGACTCGAAGGCGGCCGCGTGGTCGCCCTCTTTGGAGCGCGGCTGCTCCTTGGCGAGCGCGCGCGCCATGCGGATCGCCTCGAGGGCCTTGTCCCGGAGGTTGTGCGCCTTCTCGGTATTGAGGGCGAGGATGCGGTAGGCGAGCGCGGGATCGTCGGTCACGAGCGCGGTGATCGCGCGCTGGCCGAGCGACTTCGCGGCGGCGAGGCGGTGGCGGCCGTTCGGCGACCAGAAGCCGTCCTGCCCCGCGACCGCGATCACCGGATCGAGGAACACGCCCGCGGCGCCGATCGCGGCGGCGAGCCGCTCGGCGTGCGTGCGGGAGAGGTCGCGCTGGAACGGCGTGGGCTCGACCTTGCCGATCGGCAGCAGCGCGAGGATCAGCGGCGTTCCGGCGAACGGATCGCGATAGCCGCCGACGATGCCGCCTCCCGCCTGCTCGACCTTGGCGGCGAGGGACGCCAGGTCCGCGCGCGGGTCGAGCAGGGCGCCCTTGGGCTCCGGTCCGCGCGCGGCCGCGGGGCCGCGGCGCTTCCCGGTGCGCGTGGTGGTCTTGGCGGTGGCCTTCGCCGCGGTCTTGCGTGCCGGCACTGCCCGCGACGATATGGCTTCACGCGGGGCCTTGATACCCATGCGATACGCCCCGGAGCCGCGATTGATACCCCGCCGGGCGCGTGCGCCGCGGCGGGCTGCGTAGGGTGAGCAGCACGGGGCGCGCCCGCGGTGGCGCTCCACGTGCCGGAGGTCACCGATGCCGATCCGTCCCGAGCGTGAAGGGCCTGCTCCCGCGGCAAGCAATCCGCTCGATCGCCTGCGCGCCGCCGTCGGCGACGGCATGCGCCGCCAATCCAAGCAGCGGCGCCGCGAGGCCGAAGAGATCGCGGCTTCGTTCGAGAAGTCCAACTGGCGCGAGCGCATCGGAGCCGGACCCGCCGCCCGAGATCGCCCTGGAGCACGTTGCGAACGTAGATCGCGTACTGCAGCGGGAGCGGGCCGTTCAGCCCGAGGTCGTCCCGAATGCGCTGGATTGCCGCGTCGGAGGCGTTCGGGAACATCACGACGACGGGATCCCCGGGGATGGAGCGCAGTATGCCGAAGCTCATGATCGAGATGCCGATGAGGACCGGGATCAGATAGAGCAGCCGGCGAAGCGTGTAGCGGAGCATCGCAAAGACCCTAGTCGAGCGAGGAGCGGCTTTCCGCGAGACAAGAAAAAGAGCGCCCCCGAAGGGGCGCCCTTTCAACCTGCAGGATGCGCGAGGTTACGGCTCCAACCAGGTGGCCGCGTGGGCGCGGAACCCGCCCGTCACGGTGATGCGGGGGTCGCGGACCTTCTTGCTCGTCGCGATGATGGTGTTCGCGAGGAACAGCCAGACGCTGTAGGCCGTGGGCGTGGCCTTCTCCTGGATCGTCTTGGAGATCGCGTTGTACTTCGTCTCGTCCACGATGCCGACGGCCTCGTTCGCGAGCTTGTCGATCTCGGGATCGCACGAGCCGTTGGTGTTGCCGCCGTTGGGACGGAAGAAGTTGCAGCCGTACGTCGACAGCCAGTAGTCGGCGACGTTGCTGCCGCCACGGCCGTCACGCCACATCTGGACCGGGCTGTTGCGCGGATCCTTGCGCAGGTCCTCGAGGAACGCGGCGAACTCCTTCTGGTTGATCTTCGCGGTGACCCCGACATCCTTGAGCTGCTGCTGGACGAACTGCATGAGCTCGAGATCCTTCGGGTAGCGGTTGCTTGAGAGGAGGTCGGTCGTGAAACCTCCCGAGAGTCCGGCCGCCGCGAGCAGCTCCTTGGCCTTCGCCGGGTTGTACGGGAAGCCGGTTGTGTCGAAGAAACCGATCTGGTGCGGGTCGGACATGCCGTTGAGGGCGACGGCGTCGCCGTTGTAGATGTTCTTCACGATCGAGGCCTTGTCGATCGCGTAGTTCATCGCCTGCCGCACCCGAACGTCGTCATAGGGCTTCTTCAGCACGTTCATGCCGAGCCAGGTGTTGCTGCCGCCCATCTTCGAGATGACATTGACCTTGCCGTCCCTGCGCAGGATCTCCGTCTGCTCGGGCGTGATGTCGGCGGTGTAGTGGATGTCCCCCGCCTGGAGCGCGACGACGCGTGCCTGGGCATCCGGGTACGGCTTGATCGTGACCTTGTCGAGGTAGGCCTTAGGGCCCCAGTAGTCGTCGTTGCGGACGGCGACGAAGCGCTCGTCCTTGAGCCACTCACCGAACTTGTAGGGACCCGTGCCGACGGGGTTCTTCGCGTAGTCCTTGCCGAACTTGGCCACGGCCGTGGGGCTGTTGATCTGGGAAGAGCTTCCCGAGAGGAGGCGCACGAAGAATGCGTACGGCACCTTCGTGGTGAACCGGACCGTGAAGTTGTCGACGGCCTCGGTCTTGTCGAGCCACGGGAGGTAGGACCGCGAGGCGAGCGGCTTCTCCGGGCCGAGGAGGCGATCGAAGTGCGCCTTCACCGCCGCGGCATTGAAGTCGGTTCCGTCGTGGAACTTCACGCCTTGGCGGAGCTTGAACGTATAGACCTTGTCGCTGTTGACCTCCCAGCTCGTCGCGAGCGAGGGCAGGATCTTGACGCCGTCCACGTCGACCTGGGTCAGGCACTCGTACAGGTAGTCGCACGCGACGCCCGACGGGCCGTCACCGGCGTTGGTCGGGTCCAGCGAGATGATGTCCGCCGCCGATGCGATGATCAGGTTGCCGCCCTTCACCGGCGTCACGGCCGCCGGTCCGCTCGACGGCGCCGCCGCCGGCGTGCACGCGGCGACCAGGCCCGCCGCCGCGGTCGTCCCGAGGAATCCGCGTCGCGTGAGTCCCACGCGCCACCTCCACCGCGCGCCCCCGCGCGCGTGGTCGAATCGTACCGCGCGCCCGTATCGTTGCGGGCGCATGACCGACGGGTTCGCCTTCGCGACCATCGGCGCCCTCTCCCGGGAGCTCCGCCGCCGGCGCGTCTCCGCTGAGGATCTCGCGCGGGCCGCGCTGGCTCGCCTGACGGAGGGCGGACCTCGTTCTGCGTGACGCTGCCCCCGCCCACGCCCCAGGACAGGGTGGCGTGGAATATCGCCCAAGAGATCACCGCCGCGAAGATCGGGCTGATGGCGCAGCTGCATAACGTCCAGCTCGAGTCGGTGCCGATGGGTCCGGGCGAGCTCTGGGTGGAAAACCGAGTGGACGCCGCGACGCGCCGGCTCATCGTCGAGACGCTCGATGCGGATCTCGCGGGGATCGCGCAGAACTTCAACCGTCTGTTCGCGGTCAAGCCGAAGATCGTGACGTTCGCCACGGCCGAGTCATTCGAGCGCGGGCTGACGACGCTGTTCGATTACCCGCAGCAGACCGCACGTGCGCTTGCGCGCAACAACGGCGGGGCACTGGTGATCCCCCTGCGGTCGATCGCGATCAACTGGGCCGTCCTCGGCAAGGAGAAGCCGCTCACCATCCTGCGCCACGAGCTCGCCCACGCGATGATCCGCGAGATCGCGGGCGCCAGCGCGGTCATGCCGTCATGGTTCGACGAAGGGATCGCGACGATGGAGCAGGCGTCGGGGTCCCTGGCGAGGATCGCCGACGCCGGCGACTTCATCCGCGAGTCGGCCGCCGCCCGAGGCCGGACCTACCAGCTCGCCGCCGCAAGCATCGACGCGCTGAAGGGGCAGATCGGCCTCGGCGGCATGTCGCGGATCCTCGACCAGCTCGGCCGAGGGACGGACTTCGAGAGCGCGTACGCGAACGTGACCGGGCGGGCGCTCTCGTCCTTCCTTCAGGCGGCGCCGTCGGAGATCGTGCGCGCGGCGCCGACGAAGGTCGTGATGGAGGAGCTCCCGAGCGGGGAGGTCCGGTGGACGCTGCGCGGCGGCGTTCCTGGGCAGAAGGCGAGCGTCGACGTGAACGGGCGGGATGTCGCCTACCGCCTGACCTTCGAGGTCGAGGTGGACCAGAACGGCTCGTACACGAGCGCCTTCGGCGCGACCGCCCCCGCCGGCACCTACTTCGTCCAGGTGGTCGCGGGCGACTCCGAGGTGAGCGGGACCGCCCGCGTGCGCAAGGGTTGAGCGCCCGGCGCGACTAGCCGAGCCCCTGCACGCGGGGTGCGCGGCGCGCGACGCCGGACGCGGCGGCGGCCTCGGCCACGGCGGCCGCGATGTTCGGCACCACGTCCCGGTCGAAGACGGAAGGGAGGATGTACTCCGCCGAGCGAGCCTCGGCCACAACCGTGGCCGCGAGCGCCTCGGCCGCCGCGAGCTCCATCCGCGTGGTGATGGAGCTGGACCGCGAGTCCAGGAGGCCGCGGAACACGCCGGGGAAGGCGAGCGCGTTGTTCACCTGGTTCGGGAAATCCGACCGCCCCGTCGCGAAGATGTCGGTCTCGGGCGCCGCGGCGATCGGGTCGATCTCGGGGTCGGGATTGGAGAGCGCGAAGACGATGCGCGGCCGCGCCATGCTGCGGAGCATGTCCATGCTCAGGATGCGCGGGCCGGACACGCCGATGAACACGTGGGCGCCGCGGACGGCGTCGGCGAGCGTGCCGGCAGCCGCGCTCGGATCGAGGTCGCGCACGGTCGCGCGCTTGTCCTCGTTGATGTCCGCGCGCCCCGAGTGCACCACGCCCTGCCGGTCGCACAGCCGGATCGCGCGCACGCCGGCCTCCGCGAGCAGGCGCGCGGTCGCGATGCCCGCGGCCCCGGCACCCGCGATGACGATCTTGAGGGACGCGAGCGGAACGCCCACGACGGCCGCCGCGTTGCGCAGCGCCGCCAGCACCACGATCGCGGTGCCGTGCTGGTCGTCGTGGAACACCGGGATGTCCAGCAGCTCGCGCAGGCGGCGCTCCACGTAGAAGCAGGCGGGCGCGGCGATGTCCTCGAGGTTGATCCCGCCGAAGCCGGGCGAGATGCGGACGACGGTGTCGATGACCTCGTCGGGGTTCTTGGTGCCGAGCACGATCGGGAACGCGTTCACGCCGGCGAGCTCGGCGAAGAGCATCGCCTTCCCCTCCATCACGGGCAGGCCGGCGAGCGGTCCGATGTCGCCGAGGCCGAGGATCGCGGTGCCGTCGGTGACGACCGCGACCGCGTTGCGCTTCATCGTCAGCGTCCAGGCGCGCTCCTCGTCGGCGGCGATCACGCGGCAGACCCGGGCGACGCCGGGCGTGTACACGAGCGAGAGCTCGTCGCGCGTGCGGACCGGGATGCGCCCCTTGACCTCGATCTTGCCGCCGAGGTGCACGAGAAGCGTGCGGTCTGAGACCGCGCGCACGTTCACGCCATCGAGCTCGCGGAGCGAGTCGGCCAGGCGCACACCGGTGCCCTCGTCGGGGCAGTCGACCGTGACGTCCCGCAGCGTGTGCTGCGGCGTGGCTTCGACGAGGTCGATCGCACCGAGGCTGCAGCCCATCTCGCCGATTCGCTGCGCGACGCGGGCGAACATGCCCGGACGGTTGTCGATCTCGAGGCGCAGCACCAGGCGATACGCCGGGCTCAGCACCTGGCGGGAAGCGATCTCCATCGGTGGAGTTTAGGTCCGCACGGCGATCGGCTAGTGGAGCAGCTGCCGGACGACCATCGGCAGCACGCCGCCGTGCCGGACGTACTCGACATCGGTCGCATTGTCGATCCGCGAGCGTACCGTGAACTCGACGACCGTGCCGTCCGGCTTCTCGGCGCGGACCTTCAGCGTCTGCTTGGGCTGCACACCCGCGGACAGGCCGGCGATCGAGTAGGACTCGTCCCCGGTGAGCCCGAGCGTCTTGGCGCTCTCGCCCGGCTGGAACTCGAGCGGGATCACGCCCATGCCCACGAGGTTGGAGCGGTGGATGCGCTCGTACGACTCCGCGATCACGGCGCGGACGCCGAGCAGCGCGGGGCCCTTGGCGGCCCAGTCGCGCGACGAGCCGGAGCCGTACTCCTTGCCCGCGAGCACGATGAGCGGGACGCCCTCGCCGCGGTAGCGCATGGCGGCGTCGAAGACCGACATCTCCTCGCGGTCGGGCATGTGGCGCGTCCAGTTGCCCTCGCGGTCGACCATCGCGTTGCGCAGGCGGATGTTGCCGAACGTGCCCCGCATGAGCACGTCGTGGCTCCCGCGGCGCGTGCCGTACTGGTTGAAGTCCACGCGCTGCACGCCGCGGGCCAGGAGGTACTGGCCGGCCGGGCTCTTGTCGGAGAACGAGCCCGCGGGCGAGATGTGGTCGGTGGTGATGGAGTCGCCGACGATGACGAGCGCGCGCGCGTTCGCGATGTCCCGCACCGGCGCGGGCTGCGCGCTCATCGCGCTGAAGTAGGGCGGCTCCTGGACGTAGGTCGACTCGGGATCCCATTCGTACAGGGGGCCGGTCGGTGCGGCCATCTTCTGCCAGCGGTCGTCGCCCCTGAAGATGCGCGCGTACTCGGTGTCGTACTGCTCGCGCTTGATGTTCGTCGCGACCACGGCGGCGACCTCTTCGTTGGTCGGCCAGATGTCGCGGAGGTACACGGGCGTGCCGTCCTTGCCGGTGCCGACCGGGTCCTGCGTCAGATCCTTGAGCACGGTTCCCGCGAGGGCGTACGCGACCACCAGGGGCGGCGACGCGAGATAGGCCGAACGGGCCAGCGGGTGGACGCGCCCTTCGAAGTTGCGGTTGCCCGAGAGCACGGCCACCACGTTGAGGTCGCGCTCCTGCACGGCCGCCTCGACCTCGGGGCTCGCGAGCGGGCCGCTGTTGCCGATGCAATTGTGGACGCCGATCGTGCCGGCGACGAACGCATTCAGGTCCGGCACCGTGAGGTCGAAGACCGTGCGCTCACCCGCCGGACGCCGGTCGATGACTCCGATCGCGAGCGCGGGCAGCACCCGCGATTCCTTGGCGAGGGCGTAGCGCTTCGCATGCCGCGCCGACTCGCGGGGGTGGAGCGGCGCGAACCAGTCGCGCGCGCCGATCTGCGTGAGCACGTCGACCGGGGACGGGAAACCGCACGCGTCACGGTGGAGCGGCTGGAAGCGACGGGCATCCGACCGAGGAAGCCGATCGAAGCGATCGTGGCCTGCGAGCGTCGCGTAGTGCGGATAGGAAATCGCCTCGCGCTCGCCGAGCTCGCCGGCAGCGAAGGCACGAGCTTGGCGGAATGAGAGCTCCGGACGCGCCTTGTGCAGGGCCGTGATTCGATCCGCCATCCACAGGCGCTGGCGTCCGATCGTCGCGACGGTCCGCCAGTACACCGCCGCTGCGGACGCGCGCAGCGCCTTGTCGACGCAATAGCGGAACCCGATGCGCTCGACGAAGGAGAGACCGTCCGGGAGGCACAGGCGGATTTCGCGTTCGGCGCCGCGATCCTCCGAGCGATGGCTCGAGGCGGACTTTCGCACCGGGAACTCGTGGATGCGGTAGCCCTCGACCTGCACCCCGCAGCGCTCGAGGAGACCGACGATCTGGTGCATCAAGGAACGCTGCGCGGCCGCATGCTCGCTGCGAACGTTCTGCGAGTAGGCGGGATGCTGCAGGACGGCGTCTTCCGCCCGGGGGCCCTGGCGCTTCAGGACCGGGGCGTGGCCGTCGGCGCCGAACATGCCGCCGAGGAATTCGCGCACGACCGCCACCGGACAGGCGCCGTCGAGCAGGAACGCGGGTAGGCACGGCGCCTGCGCGATGCGCGAACTGGTGCGGACCCCGGGAAGCGACCGGATCGCCGCACTCAGCGCCGCCGGAAGCACGATCGACCATTTGCGCTCGTCGTAGCGGATCCCCGCGGGGCGACGTCCGGTCACCAGCTCGACGTCTCGCAAGACCGCCTCTCGGTCGAGGGCTTGCCCGACATTGACGCGCGCCTGGCCGAGCGCACTGATGGATCCGTCGCCCAGAAGGTGCCCGAGGATGCGCGCGAAGGCCAGAGTGCGCGCCCGTCCATCCCGGGAGCTCATCGACAGGTCGAGACCCGCCGCGGGCAGGACGTAGCGGCCTTCGTCCGGCGCAGCGGCGTCGAGCGGGGCATCGAGGCCGGCGACGACCCGATCACGGCCCGCGACAAGCTCGTCAGCGCGCAGCCATCGTCCATCCGAGCGGAGCACGAGATGGTCGGGGGTGCACACCAGCGCCCGGCCGTCCTGGAACGCGAGCGTGACGCATTCGCGCAGGCCCTCCTTGAAGCGGGCGCTCGCCGTCCCGACGGCGAACCCGCCGTCCGGAGCCGGGGCGTAGAGCGGAGCGCCGCCCTCGAGCGAGAGCGCCTCGATCGCGACCGCCGTCCCATCGCCCTGGAGCACAGGCGTCCCTTCTGCGATGCATGTGGTGCAGCCGTAGCCGACAAGGTTGAAGCCGAGCCGATCGAGGAACGGTGTGAGCCCCGCGTCGTC
>VGPA01000016.1 GCA_016875665.1 Chloroflexota bacterium
GCACGAAGGAGGGATGCAGCGTGCGGAGCCAGCCGGACGGGAGCGTGGCGGCGAGCGCCCAGCGGTTGCGCCCGAGCGGGCGGGGGCGGCCGTTCCGGTCGAGGCCGATCGCCTCCCGCGCCACCGGGACGACCGCCGTTCCGTCGGGGAGCGGCGCGCCCGCGGCGGGGACGTGCGCGAGCCCGTTCCAAGCGGCGGCGGAGTAGTCGGCGGACACGTACACCCGCCCGGTGCGGTCGGTGTGGACTGCGGAGAGCATCAGGAGAGCGTATGTGTTCGCACGTCTCGCTCCTCGATCCCGAAGAGCAGGGAGTTATCGAACGGAGAGACAGTCCACGAGCGCGCCGCCCATCTGGCACTCCCAGTGGACGTGCGGTCCGGTGGTGACGCCGGTGAGGCCGATCGCCGCGACCACCTGCCCGGCCCGGACGCGCTGGCCGGCGGTCACGTACACCGAGCTCGTGTGGTAGTAGCCGGTGACGAGGCCGTTGTCGTGCCGGACCCGGACGGAGAGGCCGCCGACGGCCACCCAACCCGTGGAAACGACGGTCCCGTCGAGCGGAACCGCGATGCCCGTGCCGTACGGGGCGGCGATGTCGACGCCGAGGTGGCCCGCGCGGAAGCGCTGCGTGATGTTGCCGCCCACCGGCCAGGCGAGGGCGCCGCCGCCGGGGGTGAATGGCTGGCTGATCGGAATCGTCGCGACGACCGGGGCGCGCGCCGGGGTCACCGTCTGGTAGACGAGGCCCGGAACGGTCGCGCCCTCGACGAAGATCAGCTGGCCGGGGGCGAAGTGCTCCGGCTCGAAGTACAGCCGGTTGTAGGACATGATCACCTTCGGATCGACCCTGAACTTGGCGGCGACCGCCTCGACCGAATCGCCGGCCTGCACGGTGTAGAGCGCTCCCGGACCCGGCGGGATCTGGAGCTGCTGGCCGACCTGAAGCGTGAGTGGATCGCTGATCCCGTTGGAGTAGGCGAGCGCTTCGGGGGAAACCTTGTAGAAGCTCGCGATGCTGCCGAGGGTGTCGGCCTTGCCGATCGTGTAGCTCTGGATCGGACGGGTCCCTTCAGCCAGGGTGGTCACCGGGCTGCGGCCGCTGGACAGAAGCGCCGCTTCGGCCCTGGCGGCGGCGAGGCCGTAGCCCTCGACGAGCCGTGTCGACCCCTGTGCCGGCGCGGCCGGGTTCGACGCGGCGAACGGAAGGATGAGGACCAGCCCCAACACCGCGAGGTTGGCGCCCAGGCGGGCGAGGCGGCGGGGCTTGAGCAGACGGTGGAGGCGCAGGTCCGCGACAGAGTGTGCGCCGGTGGAGCGTCCGCCCCAGCGGAGGGCCGCGGTCCGGGAGGTGGGGGCGGCGGCGGCCGCGCGCGATGACGCTGTCAGCAAACGGACTTCGCCTCCCCATTTCGGATTCGGCTTTCGGGGCGCTGCATGCGTGACGTACGGTTTCCGTACGATTCTGAGAAGCAGGGCCACCGTACTTCGGCGTCCGTCGGTCTGTCAAACCCAGGATCCGGCGCGTTCGGATTCGGAAGCGCGCCCAATCCGGGCGTGAAAGGGGCTCGTTTGCGGGACCCGTTCGAGCGTCCGTAGGCTACGGATCCGTGCCCGACTACAACCTGTCCTACTTCTATGTCTTCGTGTTCTTCGTAGTCGGGGCATTCTTCGTGACCCTGCTCCTGGGGATCTCCCACCTGGTCGCGCCGCGGAAGCCGACCCTCGAGAAGCTGCGCACGTACGAGTCGGGAGAGGAGCCTGTCGGTCAGGCCTGGGGCCGCTACCCCATCCACTTCTACGTCTTCGCACTGCTGTTCGTGGTCTTCGACGTCGACTTCATCTTCCTGGTGCCGTGGGCGGCCCACTTCCGGGACTTCGGCTGGACCGGGATCGTCGAGGTCACGTTGTTCATCGGGATCCTGGTCTCGGGCCTGATCTACGCCTGGAAGAAGGAAGCCCTGCGGTGGTACTGAGCGCCCCGAAGCCCCGGCCCGATCTCGACCGGACCGCCCGCTACGTCGCCAGCCTGGCCGGGGACCGGGCCACGGTCTCGACCCTCCACGACATGGTGGTGGTGGACGTCCCAGCCGAGCACCTGGTGGCTCTCGCGCGCTCGCTGCGGGACGATCCCACGACCCGCTGCGACTTCTATTCGGTCAACGCCGGCGTGGACACGGGGACGGAGCTCCGCTCGGTGACCTTCATCCGCGGCACCAGGAGCGGCGCCTCGGTGATGCTGCGGACCGCCTGCCGGGAGCCCGAGCCGCGCGTGCCCTCGCTCTCCGGCGTGTGGCCGGCGGCCAACTGGTGCGAGCGCGAGACCTACGACATGTTCGGGATCGTCTTCGACGGCCATCCCGACCTCCGCCGGATCTTCTTGGAGGAGAGCTTCCCCGGCCACCCGCTGCGCAAGTCGTTCCTGCCGCCGCGCAGCGACGCGCGGGGAGGCTGATTGAGCGAGTCGAGCGCCGAGCGGCTTTGCCGCGAGAAGCGAGTCATCCCGCCCGGGGCGCGTCACTCGGCGAAGCCGAGGGATTGATCTAGTGCCGGTCGGCCCCTTCGGCCTCGACCCCCTCATCTGGGCCCCGCTCCGCCTGGCGCTGGCGGTGGGTCTCGCCCTGTTCCTCGTCCTGAACGGGGCGCTGGCGCAGATCTACCTCGAGCGCAAGCTCCAGGCGATCATGCAGGACCGCCTCGGTCCGATCCACGTCGGCCCGCAGGGGCTGCTGCAGACCCTCGCCGACGCGATCAAGCTCCTCGCCAAGGAGGACGTCCGCGCGCGCCTCACCGACAAGTGGTTTTTCCTTGCCGCGCCGTCGATCGTGTTCGCGCCGATGCTCGCCTCCTACGCCGTCCTTCCGTTCGCGAAGGACTTCGTCGGGGTCGACCTGAACGTCGGCGTCCTGTATCTGGCGACGCTCGGGTCGATGACGGTCCTCGGGATCGTCATCGCCGGCTGGGCCTCGAACAACAAGTACTCGCTCGTGGGCGGCATGCGCTCCGCGGGCCAGCTGATCTCGTACGAGGTGCCCCAGCTGCTTTCGCTCATCACCGTGGTCCTGGTCTCCGGCTCGCTCTCGATGGTCCAGATCACGGAGAGCCAGCACGACTTCCGGATCAACCTGTTCATCCTGCCGCTCGCCTTCGTCACGTACTTCATCGCCGCGCTCGCCGAAACCAACCGCAACCCATTCGACCTTCCCGAGGCCGAGTCGGAGCTTGTCGCGGGCTTCCTGACGGAGTACTCGGGAATGCGCTGGGGGGTGTTCTTCCTCGCCGAGTACGGCGAGGTGACCGTCGTGTCGGCGATCCTCACCACGCTCTGGCTGGGCGGCTGGAGCGGGCCGTGGGTCGACTCGCTGCCGATCCTCGGCGTCGCCTACTTCACGCTCAAGACCTACCTGATCGTGCTCGTGTTCATGTGGATCCGCGCGACGCTGCCGCGGTTCCGCATCGACCAGCTCATGTCGTTCTGCTGGAAAAGCCTCATCCCGGTGACGATAGCCAACATCCTGGTGACCGCCGTGCTGCTGCTCGCGTTCCCGACGACCCGGGTCCCGGTGGCCGTGGCCAACTGGCTGATGCTCGGCGCCTTCGTCGTCGCGATCCCCCTGCTTCAGCGGCGCCGGCTGGCCGGTGTGCGCGCGCGCCTCCGCGCCGAAGCCGAGCGCCGCGCGATCGCGGTGTAGCCATGGACGGCATCGGAACGGCGCTCTTCGCGGTGCTCGCGCTCGGCCTGGTCGGCGGCGGTCTCGCGGTCGTGCTCGTCAACCGCATCACCGCGGCCGCACTGTTCATGGCCTTCACGTTCCTGTGCAACGCCGGGATGTTCCTGCTCCTGGGCGCCGAGGTCATCGCAATGTTCCAGGTGATCATCTACGTCGGCGCGATCACCGTACTGATCATCTTCGGCGTGATGCTCACGCCGCAGGGCGACCGCCGCTACGGGCTGTTTTTCCAGAAGCAGACTCCGGTCGCGGCGATCGTGCTCGCGGCCGTCGCGATCCCCGTGGTCGTCTTCGCCTTCTCGTTCCGCGACCCGACCGGCGCGCCTCACCTCGCCCCGGGCGACCTGAAGGCCCTGACCACGAGCATCTTCGTCGACTACGCGGTGCCGTTCGAGATCGCCTCGATCCTGCTCCTGGCGGCGATGGTGGGCGCGATCGTGCTCGTGAAGCGCGAGTCCGACGACGCGGCCGGGGGCGAGCGGTGACGATCCCGCTGGCGGCGTTCATCGCCGTCTCCGCGCTCCTGTTCTTCGTCGGGGCGGCCGGCGTGCTCGTGCGCCGGAACGCCGTGGTCATCCTCATGTGCGTCGAGCTCATGCTGAACGCCGCCAACCTCGCACTTGTCGCGTTCTCCCGACGCCTCGGGCTGATCGACGAGCGGGGGAGCGTGTTCGTGGTGTTCGTGTTCGTGGTGGCCGCGGCCGAGGTCGCGGTGGGCCTCGCGATCGTGCTGGCGATGTACCGCAACCGCCCGACGGTGGACCTGGACGAAGTCCAGCAGATGCGCGGGTAGCCGGTGGTCAACTTGGTATGGGCGATCCCCGCCCTCCCCCTCGCCGCGTTCTTCGTGAACGGCCTGTTCGGCCGCCGCTGGCTGAAGCAGGCCACCGGCCCGATCGCCGCGGGCGCGGTCGGCGCCTCCGCACTCATGGCGACGGCGGTGTTCCTCGAAGTGCTCGGCGGGCGCGCCCAGACCACGGTCGTGTTGTACCAATGGATCGGGGTCGGCGACTTCCGCATCGACATCGCCGCGCTGGTCGACCCGTTGTCCGCGGTGATGCTGCTCGTCGTCACCGTGGTGTCGTTCCTGGTGCACGTGTACTCGATCGGCTACATGTCGCACGACCACGGCTTCCACCGGTTCTTCACCTGGCTCCCGCTGTTCGTGTTCGCCATGCTCATCCTGGTCCTCGCCGACAACTACCTCCTGATGTTCGTCGGCTGGGAGGGCGTGGGCGTGTGCTCCTACCTGCTGATCGGGTACTGGTTCGAGCGGCACGAGCCTTCCGTCGCGGCCAAGAAGGCCTTCGTCATGAACCGGATCGGGGACTGGGGCTTCACCATCGGCATGGTCACGACCTTCCTGGTCTTCGGCTCGATGAACTTCGTGGACGTGTTCCACCGCGTCGGCATGGCATCGCAGGCCGTCCTTACCGTCATCTGCCTCGCGTTCTTCCTGGGCGCCTGCGGCAAGTCCGCGCAGCTGCCCCTGTCGTCCTGGCTACCGGACGCGATGGAGGGCCCCACCCCGGTATCGGCGCTCATCCACGCGGCCACGATGGTCACCGCGGGCGTTTACCTGGTCGCGCGGTCGACCCCGCTGTTCGAGGCCGCGGGCCCCGCCCTGCCGATCGTGGCTGCGGTGGGCGCGCTGACCGCGATCTTCGCCGCCACGATCGCGCTCGTGCAGAACGACATCAAGCGGGTGATGGCCTACTCGACCGTGAGCCAGCTCGGCTACATGTTCCTCGCGCTCGGCGTGGGCGCGCCGGTCGCCGCGATGTTCCACCTCGCGACGCACGCGTTCTTCAAGGCACTCCTCTTCCTCGGGTCCGGCTCGGTGATCCACGGCATGCAGAACGAGCAGGACATGCGGAAGATGGGCGGGCTCCGGCGCAAGATGCCCGTCACCTACTGGACGATGCTCGTCGCCGGCGGAGCGCTCGCGGCGATGCCGCCGCTCGCCGGCTTCTGGTCCAAGGACGAGATCGTGGGCGCGGCCTTCCTGCACGGGGACACCCTCCTGTGGGGCGTCGGCGTCTTCACCGGCGCACTGACCGCCTTCTACGTCACGCGCGCGATGGTGCTCACGTTCCACGGCGAGCCGCGCGACCAGCACCTCTACGACCACGCGCACGAGTCGCCGGCGGTGATGACGCTGCCGCTGATCGTGCTGGCGGTGGGCAGCGTGCTCGCCGGATTCGTCGGGTTCCCGCCCGAGGCGGGCTTCATCCACGGCTTCATCGGTCCGGTCGTGCAGCTGCACGGCGCGGCCCACCATCCCGAGTACACGGTGATCGCGGCCCTCGCCGCGGTGTCCGTCGCCGCCGGACTGATCGGCATCGGCATCGGCCTCGCGATGTACCGCGGGCGGCGGCCCGATCCGGCCGCGGTGGCCCGGCTCACCCGTCCCGTCTACCGGCTGCTGGTGAACAAGTACTTCATCGACGAGCTCTACGACCGCCGCTTCGTGGCCTTCTTCACCGGGTTCGGTGGGGTCATGTCCGCCTTCGACGTCCACATCATCGACGGCTTCGTGAACCGCCTCGGCTGGGTGGTCTCCGCGGCGGGCGGCGGCCTGCGACGCGCGCAGACCGGGGTCGTCGGCAACTACGCGCTGTCGGTCGTCGTCGGGCTGCTCGCGCTGATGGCCCTCTACGGTGGATACGCGGTGGGGGTGCTCCGCTAGATGCTGCTCACCGCTCTCGTTCTGATTCCCGCGCTCGGCATCCTTCCGATCCTGCTCGCCTCGCGGAGCGCCGCGGCGGTGCGGGTGATCGCGGTTGCGGTGACCCTGCTCGAGCTCGCCGTCTCGCTGCTCGTGGCCGCCCGCTTCACCGTCGGCGAGGCCGGCTTCCAGATGGTCGAGTCCGTCCCCTGGCTGCCCTCGCTCGGCGTGCGCTACGAGCTCGGGATCGACGGTATCTCGCTCACGCTGCTCGTCATGACGACGCTGCTCACCTTCATCTCGGTGCTCTACTCGACGAAGGTCATCACGACGCGCGTGACCGAGTTCATGATCGCGTTCCTCCTGCTCGAGATCGGCATGGTCGGCGTGTTCATGGCGCTCGACCTGTTCCTGTTCTACGTGTTCTTCGAGCTGATGCTCATCCCGATGTACCTGATCATCGGCATCTGGGGCGGCCCGCGGCGCGTGTACTCCACCCTCAAGTTCGTGCTGTTCACGCTGGCCGGCTCGCTCCTCATGCTCGTCGCCATCGTTGCCGTGTACCTCGCGAGCGGCCCGGAGGGTGGCCGGACCCTCTCGCTGGTCGACCTGATCGCGGGCCGCGGCAGGTTCTCCGCCGACTTCCAGGTCTGGGTGTTCCTCGCGTTCGCCCTCGCCTTCGCGATCAAGCTGCCCATGTTCCCGTTCCACACCTGGCTGCCCGACGCGCACGTCGAGGCACCGACGGCCGGCTCGATCATCCTGGCCGGCGTGATGCTGAAGGCTGGCGGGTACGGCTTCATCCGCTTCGCGCTCCCGCTCTTCCCGATCGGCGTCCAGGCGTGGCTCCCGGTGATCATCACGCTCTCGGTCATCGGCATCCTGTACGGCGCCGTCGTCGCCATGGTCCAGAAGGACATGAAGAAGCTCGTCGCGTACTCGTCGGTTGCGCACATGGGCTTTGTGACGCTCGGGATCTTCGTGCTGAACGAGCAGGGGATGATGGGCGCGGTCCTGCAGATGCTGAACCACGGCATCGTGACCGGCGGCCTCTTCCTCTTCGTCGGCATCCAGTACGAGAAGACGCATCGCCGGCTCATCGCCGAGCTCGGCGGGCTCGCCAACAGGTGGCCGCTGTACACCACCTGCTTCGCGGTGTTCACCTTCGCCTCGTTGGGGCTCCCCGGCCTCAACGGCTTCGTCGGCGAGTTCCTGGTGCTCCTCGGTGCGTTCCGCTTCGCGCCGCCGACCGGACTCGGCGGCTCCTTCTGGGGCCCGGTCGCCGCCCTCGGAGTGATCCTCGCCGCCGTCTACATGCTCTGGATGTTCCAGCGCGTGATGCTGGGCCCCGTGCGTGAGGCCTACGCCAAGCTGCCCGACCTCTCGCCGATCGAGATGGCCTGCGCGGTCCCGCTCGTCGTGCTCACCGTGGTGCTCGGTGTCTTCCCGCAGCCGGTGATCGCGGTGATCGAGCCGTCGCTCAAGCACGTGCTCGCGCTCGCGACCGATCCGTCCATCCAGGTAGCCGTCCGATGAGCGGCGATCTGCTCGGGATCCTGCCCGAGATCATCGTCGCCGCGCTCGCGATCGCGCTGCTGATGGTCGAGCTCGGCCTCAAGCGGGAGCGGGCGCGCGTGATCGTCCCCGCGCTCGCGGCGATCGGCCTGGTCGCGGCATTCGCGGCAGGCCCGCTCACGACGGCGCGCACAGAGCTTTTCGGCGGGCTGCTGGTGGTCGACTCCTTCACCTCCTTCTTCCGCGCCGTGTTCCTCGGCCTCGCACTCATCGCCGTCCTGGTTTCGCCTCCGTACCTCGAGCGGCGCGGGCTGCCGGTGGCCGAGTACTACGCCATGATCCTGTTCTCCACCCTCGGCGCGATGACCATCACCCTGTCGAGCGATCTGATCACGCTCTTCCTCGGCCTCGAGCTCATGAGCATCCCGGTGTACGTGCTCGCCGGGATGCAGCGCCGGGACCGCTTCTCCAACGAGGCGGCCATGAAGTACTTCCTGCTCGGCGCGTTCTCGTCCGCGCTCCTGCTGTACGGCTTCACCTGGCTCTTCGGCATCGCCGGAACGACGGACTTCGCCGCGATCGCCGCCGCGATCGGCCGGGCCGGGCTCACGTCCGGACCGGTGCTCGTCGCCCTCGCCCTGATCACGGTGGGCCTCGGCTTCAAGGCGGCGGTCGTCCCGTTCCACCAGTGGACGCCCGACGCGTACGACGGCGCGCCGACTCCGGCCTCCGCGTTCATGTCGGTCGCGCCGAAGGCCGCGGCGTTCGCCGCCGCGGTGCGCATCTTCTTCGGTCCGCTCGCGCCGCTCGCCGCCGACTGGTCCACGGCCTTCGCGCTCCTCGCCGTGATCACCATGACCGCCGGCAACGCGGTCGCGCTCGCGCAACGGAACGTGAAGCGGATGCTCGCGTACTCGAGCATCGCCCACACCGGATACATCCTCGCTGCCACGGCGGCGTTCGGCGCCGACACCGCCGCCGCCGCGGGCGTCCTGTTCTACCTCGCGGCGTACGGGCTGATGAACATCGGCGCGTTCGCGTCGCTGCTCGTGCTCGACACCGAGGGCACCCGCGGTGCGACGCTCGGCGAGCTCGCCGGCCTCGCGAAGCGCCATCCCCTCGCCGCCTTCGTGTTCGCCGTGTTCCTCGTCTCGCTGACCGGCATCCCGCCGACGGTCGGCTTCATCGCCAAGGTGTTCGTGCTCCAACCGGTGCTCGACGCCGGGTTCACCTGGCTCGCCGTCGCGATCGCGCTCAACGCGGCGGTCGCAGCCTTCTACTACCTCCGCGTCGTCGTCCAGATGTACATGAGCGAGCCCGAGGAGGGCGCCCCGCGCGTCGTTTCCGGCTGGATCGTGGAAGCGAGCCTCGCCGTCACCGCCGCCGCGGTGGTCGTGCTCGGCATCGTGCCGAGCACGCTCTACTCCTGGGCGCTCGCCGCCGCCGCTCCGCTGTTCAGCGTCCCGCGCTGAGCGCGGCGCGCGCGCGGCCGCCGAGTGCCCCAGCGACGAGGCCGGCAAGCGCGTAGGGCAGTGCGAAGAGGACCAGGCGAAGCTCGTAGCCGACCAAGTCGAAGACCGGAGCCGAGGCCCCGGCGCCGACGTACGAGGCGAGGCCCGCGACCAGCGCGCCCGCGATCACGCTCAGTCCGCCGGCAAGCGCCGAGCGGCGACGGGCGAAGAAGCCCGCCGCCGCGGCGGCCAACAGGATGTAGCCGATCGCCAGCACCGCCTGGACGCCGATCCACTCCGTGGCGCGCCCGAACATCGCGCCCTGCGCGAGACCTCCGAGCACGACGGCGAGCGCGAACCTGCCCTTCAGTCGACCACCCGGAGCGCGTGGTCCGCACGGTTGAGCGGCTCGGCTTTGCCGCTCGCGCCGATGACGGCGATGTCCTCGAGCCGCACGCCGAAGCGGCCTGGGAGGTAGATCCCCGGCTCGATCGAGAACGCCATGCCCTCCGCGAGCGGCTGGTCGTTGCCCGCGACGAGGTAGGGGTGCTCGTGGCCGTCGAGGCCGATGCCGTGGCCGAGGCGGTGGATGAAGTACCGCCCGTAACCGGCCTCCTCGATCACCTCGCGCGCGGCCCGGTCGACCGCGGACGCCGCCACCCCGCTGCGCGCCGCCCCGAGCGCGCGCTCCTGCGCGCGACGAACTGTGTCGTGCACGCGGGCGAGCTCGGGATCGGGCTCGCCCCGCACCCGGACCGTGCGCGTGATGTCCGAGCAATAGGCGCCGGTCGTGCCGCCGAAATCGAGGACGACCGCGTCGCCGCTCTGGATCCGCCGGTCGCCGCTTTCGTGATGCGGCGAGGCGCCGTTGGGGCCGGACCCGACGATCGTGAAGTGCACCTCACGGTGCCCCTCCGCCCGCAGCAGCCGCGCGATGTCCGACGCGACTTCGTGCTCCGCGCGGCCGGCGAACGCGACCCCCTCGAACGCGGCGTATGCGCGGTCGGCGCCGGCGGCGGCGTCGCGTAGCGCGTCCACCTCACCGGCGTCTTTACGCTCGCGCAGGCTCCGGGTGACGGTCGAGGCGGGGACGGTCTGCGCTGGCGCGAGCCCCGATTGCAGAGCGAGGAGGTGCGCGGCCCACATCTGGTCCGCGACCGCGAGCGACCGCCCCCGTCCGACGATCCGCACGACGGAATCGACGGAGTCGTCCGTTTCCTCCCACGTGGCCAGCGCCAGGTCCGGCGCGGCCTCGCGCGCCCGGGCCGCCTCGAGCCCGGGTACGACCAGCGTCGCAGCCCCGTCTTGCTGCAGTACCAGGCATGTGAGCCGCTCGCTTGTGAACATTCGGTAAGCGCTCAGGTACGTGAGATCGGAGCCGGGGGACAGCAGCAGGGCGTCCAGACCCACTTCGCGCAGCACTGTGGCCGCGCGGGCGCGCCGTGCGGCGTGGGGACCGCCTCCGGAGCCGTTCATGGGAGAGCGAGGATACGTGCAACCTGCGACCCCTCGCTTGGGTATACCCGGAACAAGGCGGCCGAAGCCGCCGTTATCAGGCTTGAACGGGAGGTTCCGGAAGCATGTTTCTCCGCGCCGAGCTCTACTGCTACTTCTGCGGCCACGGATACGGCGAAGTGCTGATCCCGGCGCGCGGGCGCCGTCCGTCCGTGGAGCAGCTCCGCGCCGCGTACGAGCAGCTCGGCCGCGAGGAGCGTCCGGTCTGGGACGACGCCGAGGGCGGACAGCCCCTGTGTCCGCGCTGCAACGGCCAGCTGTTCCTCGAGAAGCACGAGCACGAGGTCGTGCGTCGCGCCGAAACGCGCCCGCTCAAGCGCGCGAGCTGACGGGAGCGCAAGCGCCGGCCGTCCATCGGTGAGGTGCGCGCCCTGCTCTGCTTCGTCATCGGCCTAAGCGCCGGCCTGGTCCTTCGCCGCCGCCCGCCCGAGAGGCACGACGACGGGTTGAGCCCACGGCAGCGGCAGGTGCTCGCGCTGGTCGGCGACGGGCGCACCACGAAGGAGATCGCCGACCGGTTGGGCCTCACCGACGCGAGCGTGCGCACGCATGTGCGCCGGGCGCGGCTGCGTCTCGGAGCGCCGAACCGCGCCGCGGCGGTCGCCGCGCTCGCGCACCGTAGTACCCTTAGCACATGATCGAGATCACCGAAGCGGCCGCCAAGCAGCTCAATCAAATCCGCACGGCCGACCCCACGCACGGGGTGCTGCGCGTGTACCTCGCGGGCCAGTCGTGCTGCTCGCCTCGCTATGGTCTCGCCTTCGACGTCGCGGCCGACGCCGACGACGCGAAGCTCGAACACTCCGGGATCCCGATGGCGGTCGATCCCCAGACCATGCAGGTCGCCGACGGGGCCACGATCGACTTCGTCGACGGCGAGGCTGGCAAGGGCTTCGTCGTGCGCAACCCGAACGCCAAGGGCGGCGGGTGCGCCTGCGGGAGCCGCTGACCGATCACCGGCTGCGGTTGTCTCGCGGTCTTCGCCTTGCTCCTCGGCTTCCTCGTCCTCATGATCCGCGGCTCCACCGATGCCGGTGATCCCGTGGCCGCCGTCGCCCTGCTCGCGCTCGCGGCGTTCCTGATTCAGCGCGCGAGCGCGGGAATGGGCCCGGGACCGAGCGCCTCCTCGAGCGCCGCCCCGGCCCGGAGCAGCGTCCCCTCGTCGTAGTAGCGACCGACCAGCTGCACCGCGACCGGCAGCCCGCGCGCGTCGACCCCGGCGGGCAGGGCGAGCGCCGGATGCCCGGACAGGTTGAACGCTGAGCAGAACCGGATGAGCAGCTCTCGGACCGACTGCATGCGCCCCGCGACCGGCGCGCCCTGCGCGCCGATCGGGATTGCGGCCGCGGCGGTCACGGGCACCAGCAGCAGGTCCGCACGATCGAGCGCCGCTTCCACCTCGGCGGCGAGCGCGGCGCGCCCGCGGAGCGCCTGCACGTAGTCGACCGCCCCGATCTTGAGCCCGAGCGCGATCCGCTCGCGCACCTCATTGCCGATGCGCTTGAACCTGCCCGGCACGAGGTCCTCGAGATGCGCGGCGGTCGTCTCCGGCCGCGACACGAGCATCTGGAACGCGCCCGATTCACGCGCCAGAGGGATCCGCGTGCGCACCTCCTCGGCTCCGGCGCGCGCGAGCGCGGCGCGCGCACGCCCGATCGCGGCGCGGACCGAGGGATCGACGTCCTCGTGGAAGTACGGGTCGCCGAGCGAAAAGCGGAGCGAGCGGAGGGGGCGGCCCGCGAGGCGAAGCGGAGCGTCGGCCGCCGAGGGATCGCGCGGATCGGGCCCCGCCATGACGCGCAGGAGCGCGGCCACGTCGGCGACCCGCCGGGCCATCGGGCCGACGTGGTCGAGCGACCATGCCAGCGGCGCGGCGCCGGCACGGCTCACCCGGCCGTAGGTCGGCTTCAGCCCGACCACCCCGCAGAGCGCGGAGGGCACACGGATGGACCCAGCGGTGTCGGAGCCGAGCGCCCCGGCCGCGAGGAACGCGGCGAGCGCGGCGGCACTGCCGCCGCTTGAGCCGCCGGGGATTCGGTCGGGGTCGTGCGGGTTGCGCGTCGGGCCG
>VGPA01000017.1 GCA_016875665.1 Chloroflexota bacterium
TCTCGAGCTGGGCGGACGCGCAGCGCCCCGGCCTCTTCGACGCGATCGGCCGGAGCCAGGCCCTCGTGGCGCCCGAGCGCGTGCCGGGCTCGGGACTCCTCATCGATGGCGCGGCCGCGCGCTCGGGGAAGGACGTCCCCAAGACCGGCTTCACGTTCCCGCTCTGGGGCTGGATCGGCGTGGGCGTCGCGATCGTCGCCCTGCTCGTGTTCATGCTCACGCGCGGCGGCGGCACCGCGGTCGCGCCGCCGACGGCCACCACGCAGATCGGCACGCCGGCGCCGTCCGTCGCGAACAACCGGCCGCCGACCGCCGGCCCGATCACGTCCGTGTTCGTGGTGCCGAACACCACCTACTCGGTCCAGGCCACCGACCCCGACGGCGACCCGCTGCGCTACGAGTGGTTCGCCGCGGGCATGCCCGGCTGCGGCTCCTTCGTCCTGTCCGACGGCGGGCGCACCATGCGCTGGGGCCCGCACGACAACGAGCAGCAGTGCCCCCACGACGGGACCGGCGGCCACCCGATCGTCATCGTCGTGCGCATCAGCGATCCGTGCGGCGCGCAGGTGACGCGCGCGTTCAACGGGTCGGAGAGCGGCACGGGCCAGGCGGTCGAGGCCAGCGTCACCGGCGCGTATCGCGCCGCGGCGAGCACACAGCCGCAGGGGTCATGCGCACCCAGATGACCGCGACGCGCTGCGGCTGGGCGACGAGCCCGCTGCTCGTCGAGTACCACGACCGCGAGTGGGGAGTGGACATCGCGGACGACCGGCGGCACTTCGAGTTCCTCATCCTCGAGGGCGCGCAGGCAGGGCTCTCGTGGGAGACGGTGCTCCGCAGGCGCGGTGCCTACCGCAGGGCGTTCGCCGGCTTCGATCCGCGGCGCGTTGCGCGGTTCGACGACGCGAAGGCCCGCTCGCTCCTCGCCGACGCCGGAATCATCCGCAACCGCCTGAAGATCGCGTCGGCGATCGGGAATGCCCGGGCCTTCCTCGCCGTTGCCCGCGAGCACGGCTCGTTCGACGCGTACCTCCGGTCGTTCGCGCCCCGCCGTCCGCGCCGCGCGCCGCGCACGCTCGCGGACATCCCGGCCGAATCGCCGGAGTCCGTGGCGCTGAGCAAGGATCTCCGCAGGCGCGGCTTCACCTTCGTCGGTCCGGTCGTGATGTACGCGCACATGCAGGCGGTGGGGCTGGTCAACGACCACCTCGCCTCGTGCTATCGGCGAGCCAGCGGGCGCGGTTCCCGGGGAGGAGCAGCGAATTCACCTCGGCGCCCAGCAGCAGGAGCGTCGCCGCGAGATCGAGCCACAGCAGGAACGCGAACGCGGCGCTGATCGCGCCCACGGTCACCTCGCTCGGCAGACTGCGCGTGAACAGCCCGAAGGCCTGCGCCAGCACGACGAAGCCGACCGTGGCGAGCAGGCTGCCGGGAAGCACCTCCACATAGCGCTGGCGCACGTTGGGCAGCGCGTAGTAGGCGAGCGAGAGCAGGAGTGCGAACACGATGCCGAAGACCGGCAGCTGGAGCGCGACGAGCAGCGCCGCCAGCGGTTCGCCCATCCCCATCGCGTCGGCGAGCCATGTGGCGAGCGCCTGGCTCAGGCTCGCGAGCACGATCATCGCGAGCATGAACAGCGGCACCACGAGCGCCGCGGCGACGGCGAGCGCGTGGTGATGCCACAGCGCGCGCGGCGTACCCACGTCGTACGCGCGATTGAGCCCCTTGATCAGCGCGCCGATCCCCCCCGACGCGCCCCAGAGCGCGCCCGCCGCGCCGAGCGTGAGCAGGGCGCCGGAGCCGGCCTCGCGCAGCAGGGTGTCGACGTAGCGCACCAGGACCTGGTGGATGTCGGACGGCAGCACCGTGCGGGACTGCTCCAGGAGCCTGCTTGTGACGCCCTCCACCCCGAGTGCGGGCCCCACGAAGCCGAACAGCGTCACGACGAACAGGAGCGACGGCACCAGCGCGAAGAGGAAGCGGTAGGCCATCTCCGCCGCCATGCCGCCGAGGTCGTCCGCGTCGAACTCCCGGGCGAGCGCGAGCGCGAACCGTCCGGCCGGCCACCGCTGCAGCAGCTCGCGGGCTCTGCTCATACTGAACAACCTAAGACGCAGAGGGGGCTCCCGTGACGCAGAACAGCAGCACGTACCTGATACGGAAGATCGACACTGCCGCGCGGCAGCGCGCCTACGACAGGACGCAGCCCTGATCGACGACACCCGAGCCCTCGGGACGCTCCGCGCCGTCGCGGGCGAGCCAACCACCTCGTATCACGAGCACCGTGTGCTGCGGGCCATCGCCGCCGAGCTGCACCGGTTGGGCGTCGATGCCGAGCGCGATCGCTTCGGCCAGATCCACGCGCGGATCGCGGGCGCTCAAGGCGCCACGCGCGCGGTCGCCTTCGTCGCACACACCGACCACCCGGGCTTCGAGGTCGTCTCCGCGCGCTCGGGAGTCGGCCGCGCACGCATGCTCGGCGGTGTCCGGCCGATCTCCGTCCTCTCGCGCGCCCCCATCCCCGTCCTCGTCCACCACGACGACGAGAGGGGGCCGGTGACGGCGGTGCTCGACGACTTCCGCGAGGAGCGCGACTCGGTCGCCGGCTCGCCCGGCACCATGCGGATCAGGGCGGACGGGGCGATCGAGCCGGGCATGTGGGCCGTCCTCGACGTGCCCGCCTTCGCGCGCGACGGCGAGCGGCTGCATCTGCGCGCCGCCGACGATCTCGCCGGGTGCGCCATGGCGCTCCTGGCGGCCGCGTCGCTCGCCCGCGAAACGAGGCCGTTCGACGTGCATCTCCTCTTCACGCGCGCCGAGGAGACGGGGCTGTACGGAGCGCGTCTGGCCGCCGAGCTCGGCACGCTTCCGCGCGACGCATACGTCATCTCGATCGAGGCGAGCCGGGAGCTGCCCTCGGCGGTGCCCGGGTCGGGGATCGTCGTCCGCGCCGGCGACCTGCACAACACGTTCAGCAACGAAGCGGAGCGGGCGCTGCGCGTCGGACAGGAGCGCCTCGCCGCGAAGGCGATCGCGACGCAGCGCGCCCTGCTCACCGGCGGGACGTGCGAGGCATCGGCGTTCGTGCGCCTGGGCCACCTCGCAACAGGAATCGCTTTGCCGAACGTGAACTATCACAACGTCTCGCCCGATGAACGCCTCATCCCAGAGGTCGTGCATATGGCGGACGTTCGAAGCGGTGTCGCGCTTCTGGCCGAGGCCGCGGTCGCGGCGGCTGAGGATGCGGTGGAATCGTGGTGGCCCGCGAGTAAGACGGTGCCCGATGCGATCCGCTCCGCGCTCGCGCGAGGTGTTTCCCGGACCGGGAACTGAGCGGCCCTTCGGCCCTTGACAGGCGCACGCGAGCGTGGCACAACGATGACGAGCCCCGCGAGGGGCTGCAGGCGAGACCGCAAGGAACCAGGGAGGGTTCACATGGTTCGGCTGCATCTGATGCAGGTGCGTCTACAGGTTGATACACGACGCCCTCGACGGAAGGGGGCACTGTAGGCGGCCACTCCCGGCCGACCACAGCTGTGGAGAGAGACCGCGTTTGATGCGCGGATCCCACGAGGGCCCAGTGAATAGGGCTGGACGCCGGGAACCGTCGAAACCCGCCTGGTAGAGGCACGATGCGGGGTCTGCGGGCCCCGCATCTGTTTTATTCGATGACCAGCTCGATCTGCATGACGGCGTCGTGATCGGCGATTCGGTAGGCGTACATCTCCGGCGCAGGCGCGTGCGGATCGCGGAGCGACACGAGCAGGTAGGCCGCGTTCGGCCAATGCGCCTCGCGGCGGTCCGTCGGCGACGGATACGCCGGGGAGCGCGGGTGCGAGTGGTAGATCGCGAGGAGCTCCTCGCCGGCATCCTCGATCTCGATCACGCGGCGGATCTCGCGCAGGCTGTAGCGCACCTCGGGCGTCGGACTTTCGTTCGTGCAGCGGAGCACGCGCGTCGCGACGCCGTCTCGCCCGGCGATCAGCCCGCAGCACTCCTTCGGCGCCTCCGAGCGCGCGTGGGCGACGATCCCGTCGCGCTGGGCTCGAGACAGGACGAGCCGCTCCGTCAGCCGCGCCCTCCGGCCATCGCCGGGATGACCATGACCTCGGCGCCGTCCGGCACGGCCGCGCCGGCGCCGCCGCTCCCGCGGGCGTCCGCATCGCCGATGTAGACGTTCACGTACGAGCGGATTTCGCCGGACTCGTCGAGCACGCGTTCGCGGAAGCCCGGGTGGCGGCGCTCGATGTCCGCCACCACGTCGCGCAGCGTCGAGCCGGCGGCGGAGAGGCGCGTTTGGCCGCCGACCGCGTCGCGCAGCACGCCGGGCAAACGGACCGTCACCGCCATCGGGCAAACCCTTTCACCGCCAGAGTGGCGTGGAGAGATACCGCTCTCCCCCATCCGCGATCAACACGACGATACGCCCGGCCTGTTCCCTCGCCACGGCGAGCGCCCCCGCCACGGCGGCGCCGCCGGACGGGCCGCACAGAATGCCCTCCTCGCTCGCGAGCCGCCGGGCCATCCCGTGGGCCGCCTCGGTGTCGATCGTGGCATGCACGTCCGCGCACCCCTCATCCCAGATGGCCGGACGCAGCGCGGTGGGCATGTGCTTCCACCCCTCGATGCCGTGGAACCCGCTGTCGGGCTGGAGCGCCACGATGCGCACGCCGCGCGGCCGGAGCGCCGCCGAGACGCCGCCGATCGTGCCGGATGTGCCGACCCCGGCGACGAAGTGCGTCACCGTGCCGCCCGTCTGCTCCCAGATTTCCGGGCCGGTCGTCTCGCGGTGCGCCAGGGGATTCGCCGGGCTCGAGTACTGGTCGACGTAGCAGTAGCGATCGGGCGACGCCGCGGCACGCCTGCGCGCTTCGACGATGGCGCCGTCGGTCCCTTCGAGCGGGTCGGTCAGCGTGAGCGCCGCGCCGTACGCACGCACGATGCGCTTGCGCTCCTCGGACACCTTGTCCGGCATGCACAGCTCGACCGGATGGCCGCGGATGCGGCCGATCAGTGCGAGGGCGATGCCGGTATTGCCGCTGGTCGCGTCGAGCACGGCCATCCCCGGACGCAGACGGCCGCTCCGCTCGGCGTCGAGGATCATCCACAGCGCGGCGCGGTCCTTCACGCTGCCGCCCGGGTTGAAGTACTCGAGCTTGGCCAACACCTCCGCGCGGAGACCGGCGGCGAGGCGGCGGAGCGGCACGAGCGGGGTGCCCCCGATGCGCTCCAGCAGGGAGCCACGGACGAGCTCCCGGACGGTGGCCGCGGTGAGGGTCATGGGCGCGAGGGTACGACTTTGCCGGGCGTCAAACGGTCACGGCCTCGAGCGCGCGGCGCGCCAAGCGGAGCGCCTCCTCGCGATCGCCCGCCGCCTCGGCGGCGCGCGACCAGCGGTCGTAGACTATGCGCAGCAGGTGCGGCGCGCGCTCCTCGGCGAGCTGGCGCGCGTGGTTGAACGAGCGCTTCGCTGCGGTCGCGTTCGAGACGGCGCGCAGCTCACCGAGCAGCGCGTGCGTCCGGATCTGCGCCTCGACCATGTCGGCCTTGCGCGCGACCTTCAGCGCTTGGAGCGCCGCCTCGAGCGCGGCGTCGGGATCGGTCTTGGCGAGGATCTCGGCGGTGGTGGCTTGAACCGATGCGAGCGTCCCCTCGTGCTCGGTCTCCTGCGCGAGCTGCGCCGCCCGATCGACGCACTCGCGAGCCCGCTCGCCGTTGCCGTACTCCGCGTAAAGGAGCGCGGCGTCGTCGAGCATGCAGGCGACCTGGTCCAGGAGGCCGAGCTCTTCGTAGAGGTCGAGGCTGCGCTGCGCGTAGCGGATGGCCAGCTCGAGGTCACCGACCTCGTGGTAGCTGCGGGCCATGCCTGAGTAGACCCCGGCGAGATAGGTGCGGTTCGGGAACCGCTCGCCCAGCGCCATCGCACGCTCAAACATCGCGAGTGCCTGCTTGGGCTGGCGCTGCGCGGAGTAGATGTTCGCGAGGTCGACGAGCCGGCGGAAGAGGAACGGCGGGTCGCTCAGGACGCCCGTCTCGCAGGCCTCGATGCAGCGCTTCAGATGCCGCTGCGCCTCGTCGTACGCGTACGTCGTCTTGTAGGCCATCGCGAGCACCGACTCGATGCGGACTCTCTCGCTCTCGTCGCCGAGGAGGTCGGCCATCTTCTGCGCGCGCTCGATGACTGGGAACGCCTGCTTGGGCTGGCCCAGGCCGTTGTAGGCGACGGCGAGGTAGCGCAGGCGGACGACCTGATCGACCGCGGTGAGGCCCTCTTCGAGCTTCTCGAGGATGTCGGCCGCAGGACGCCAGGTCCCCTCCTCGATGAAGCGGCGCGCCTCGAGGAGCTGGTACTGCGGCGCGGCCGGAGCGGTCTGCCCGCCGAGGAGATCGGACGGCTGGACCCCGAGCGCTGCCGCGATGTGCTCCAGTGCTTTCATCGAAGCCCGCGTGCGGCCCGACTCGAGCATCGAGACGTAGGCCTTGGTGTAGGACTGCCCCGCCAGCTGCGCCTGCGTCAGGCCTCTCGCGACGCGCAGGGAGCGGATTCGGGCGCCCACATCGGCGACCGTCGGAGACCGTACGGCGCTCATGGTAAGAACACTTTACGGACGGTTACCCTTCGAGTCAAAGCTTTTTACTCCTGAACTCCGGACCGAGACCGGGGCGGTGCCGGTCGGGGTTCAGTGGGCCCAGATGCCTCGTATTCATCTCGGTCGGCAGGCCCGGGCTGCGATTCCCGGGGCTGCCAGGCACGCCGTTTCTTCGCGTGGGTCGATTTTCCGGTCGCCAGCGCCGTTCTCCCTAGCAGTCCCCACCGCCGGCGTCACCTGGGCACGCGTCCGCGGTGCCGGCGAGGGGGGCGGCGAAGGCGGGAGCCATCGCGCTGACGAACGCGACGATCTGGAAGAGACGACGGATAGACATTGACGGGGTCCTCCTCACCCCGCCGGCGATTTCTACCTGGACCCGGATGAAGCGGAGGACCGGTCTCGCCGACCCGGAATAGGACTTAAGGCCCAAGACGCGCGTCCAGGGACGTCGCCCGTATCGTCGATCGGTGGTCCAACGGGTAGCCCTCGCGCTCGCCGCGGCCCTCCTCGTCACCGCATGCGGGGCCGGCATGCGCGCGCCGCTCGCCGGCACGACGCTCGCCGCGAGCCCGGCGCCGGACTTCACGCTCCAGGACGGCGTCACCGGACGGTCGCTTTCGCTCGGCAGCCTGCGCGGGAAAGTCGTCGTGCTCACGTTCCTGTACACGCAGTGCCCGGACAGCTGCCCCCTCACCGCGCAGCTGCTGCGCACTGCCCGCGAGCGCGTCGGCGCCGACGGGTCCCGCGTCACCATCGTCGCCGTGTCGACGGACCCGGCTCGCGATACACCCGAGGCGATCCGCGCCTTCTCGGCCGTGCATCGGCTGCAGGCCGACTGGCACTACCTCATCGGCCGGCGCGAGCAGCTCCAGCCGGTGTGGACCGCGTTCGGCGTGCGCGCGGAGTCGGAACCGGGGAGGCCAGTCGAGCACTCGGACGCGATCTATCTGATCGACGCACGCGGCCGGGAGCGTGCGCTGTTCCACACGGACGAGAAACTCGAGACGGTGGTGGAGAGCCTCCGGACGCTGCTCGCGGAGAAGTGAGCCGGAGGCCGCTACCCCCCGATGAAAGACTTCGCGACTAGCGCCGCTCGCTGTGCATCGCTGGGCTCGTTTCACTCACCCCACGATGTAAATCGTGGTGAAGAGGCCGACCCAGATCACGTCGACGAAGTGCCAGTAAATGCTCGCGGCCTCGACCGCGAGGTGGCGCTGCGGACCGAAGTGGTTCTTGAACGTGCGGATGGTGCAGTACACGATGAAGAGCGCGCCTCCGGTGACGTGCGCGCCGTGGAACCCGGTCAGCAGGAAGAACACCCCGGCGAAGATGCCGTCCTTGGGCAAGAAGCCGAGGTGCATGTACTCGTAGGCCTGACCGCCGAGGAAGGTGAAGCCCAGAACGAGGGTCGCAACCATCCACGCCTTCGCCGCGGTCAGCTTGTTCTTCTGGATCGCCCATACCGCGAGCTGCATGGTGACGCTGGAGGCGAGGAGCAGGACGGTGATGGCGAGCGGGAGCCCCTGCCATAACGGCTTCTCGCCGAACACCGGCTCCCAGTGCGGGATGCGGCCGCGCAGGTAGAAGTAGGTCGTGAACAGGGCCGCGAAGAACATGAACTCCGAGGAGACGAACAGGATGGCGGCCCACAGGCCGCTCGAGAAGTTGGTCGACTGCGACTGGTGGTCGGGCGGCGCCGCCGGAAGGCGGGCCGCGGGGCCCTCACGCCGGCCGCGCACCACGAGGCGCTCGCTGGTCGCCATCAGTGGCCCGGTCCCGTCCCGTGGCCGGATCCCCCGCCGTGGACACCGTGATCGGCGGCCATGAAGGCGCGAGCGTCGTCGATGAGCCAAGTGATGAGACCGAACAGGAAGATCGCCCCGCCGATGATCAGGAGCGGCAGTGCGTAGAGCAGTCCGTACGAGAGGATGAAGATGCCGAGCCCGATCAGGGCCGGGGACAAACTGGGAGGCGGAAGATGGATCCCGGGAGGGGTCCCGCCGTGCCCGCCGTTGTGATGTCCGCGCACGGCTCCAGACTCTAGGGTGCCGGTTGGCGCATGTCCAAATCAGCCTCTACTCTCCAAGCGATGTCCTGGGTCAACGATCCGCAGGGTCCTATCGCGCGCGAGGCCGCTGGGCTCTACTGGATCTTCTTCGCCATGGCGGTGGTCGTCCTCGTGATCGTCGACGGCGGCCTCATCTACGCCGGCTTCAAGTTCCGGGAGCGGGCGGGGCATGTCGCCAAGCAGTTCCACAGCCACAACTTGCTCGAGTTCGCGTGGACGCTCATCCCGACCGCCATGGTCCTGAGCATGACGGCCCTCGCGGTGCCGAAGCTGAACTTCATCAACGACACCTCGAACGCCGAGATGACCATTCACGTGAAGGGCCAGCGGTGGTCGTGGATCTACACCTACCCGGACCAGCCGGCCTTCCGCACCAACGAGAACAAGCCGCTCCAAACGGCCGAAACGCTCACCATCCCGGCGAACACCAAGATCAAGATCGAGCTGGAAGCGGTGGACGTCATCCACTCGTTCGCGGTCCCGGTCATCGGGGGTAAGAAGGACGCGGTCCCCGGCCGCCAGACGTCGCTCTGGATTCAGGCCGACCGGCCCGGCACCTACAAAGGTCAGTGCACGGAGTTCTGCGGCGCCGGCCACGCCGACATGCTCGTCAACCTGGTCGTCGTGCCCAAAGCGGAATACGCCGCGTGGACCCGCAACGCGGTCGCCGAGTACAACCGCCTCAACCCGCCCGAGCTCGCGCGGTTCCGCGCAACCTACCTCGCGAACGCATGCGTCGGCTGCCACGTCGTCGCCGGCACCACGTCCCAAGGCAAGGTCGGTCCCGACCTCAGCAAGATCGCGAGCAAGCCAAACATCGCCGGAGTCCTGAGCCCGGTGAACGAAGCCAACCTCAAGCGCTGGATCCAGAATCCGCAGGCCGTGAAGCCGGGCACGACGATGCCCGCGCTCGGCCTCTCGGACGCGGTCGTCGACGACATCGTCCGCTACCTGGTGACGCTCCGCTAGACCCGCCGCCTTCACACCCCTCTGCATCAGAAAAGGAAGACCGGCGGCTTTCGCCGCCGGCCTCCTGAGGTGGGTGGTGGGGGACAGTCAGTGTGGGCGGTCGTTAGACCTCGACGCGCCGCTTGCCGCGCGAGCGCGGCGCGGGGCCCTGGCTGAACGGACGAGCAGGCTCGACCTCCCACGACTTGTGGGTGTAGCCGTGCGCCTCGACCTCGTGGTCGCTGCGGGCCTGACTTGCCGCGAGCAGGTCCTTCATCGAGTCCGGCCGCGCGACGAAGAAGCGCTCGTCACAGCTGCCGTAGCGGCACGGGAAGCCGCCCGACTTCGCGAGTCCCGATGAGTAGTGCCTCGGTGCGCCGACAGATTCCGCCATGGTTTGGACCTCCGTTCCCCTCGTCCCCGCGTTCCCGCGGCGACGCAGTTACTCGACTTTGAACGCTGACCGCATGCCGAGCTGATAGTGCCCGGCGATGTTGCAGATCAGGACGTAGCTGCCCGGCGTGAGATCGACGTCCATCGCGGCCACGCCGCCCGACCCCAGGTTCAGCACCGAGGCGACCTTCGTCCCCTCTTCCTTCGCCTTCGCCGACCCGCCGTCGACCTGCAGCTTGTCCGCCGCGGTGTCGGTCTTCAGCAGGACGACCTCGTGCACCATTCCCGCCGTGTTGCGCACGCCGATCTTCGCCTTGCCCGCCTTCAAAGTCTGGAGGTTCGGCGTGACCCGGTAGTCGGACAGATCGATGACCATCTGCGTGCTGGTGATGTCGGCCTTCGGCGCCGCCTGGCACGCGGCCAGACCGACGATTCCGGCGGTCATCAGAGCGATTGGAGCCTTCAGCATGCTGCACAGAATACCCAACGACTCCAAGCCCCGAGTAGAGCGTGCGGCACACTGTTCTCGGCATCCGGCACGGTTTGCGCACTGTGGCGCATGGCGCGGGACAGTGTTGCCAAGAACACAATCGCACCGCAGGGCCGATGGTCGCCGTTCGTGCGATACCGAATCGGCTAGCCGCCCGTTCGGCGAGGCCCGCCCTGAGGACTGTGAGATTCCCGTGAAGAACGCTCTCGCTCGAGCTGCTGCCGCTCCTCGCGCTCGAGGAACAGGAAGAAGCAGACGGAGGCGGCGGCCAGGAAGATCACGTCGCCGGGGACCCACATCATCGCGCCGCCGGCCTGCTGATCAGTCAGCGGGTCCACTCCGCGCGCCGGTGCCGTCTCCTGGTAGGAGCCGTAGAGCACGCGGCTCGAGAACGAGAGGAGCCCACCGAGGATCGTGTTCTGCGCGGCGCCCGACAGCAGCAGGTACAGGATGCGGAACGGATACGGGAGCCGGGCACGGAAGGGCTCGGGATCGACCACGTTGCTCCAGAACAGCAGCGCGCTCGCGAGGAAGTACGAGTGCTCGATTTGATGGATCGCCGCGTCGGCGACCGCCGCGTCGTAGAACGGCGGGAAGTGCCAGAGGTACAACCCCGAGACGTACACGGCCGCGGCGACGAGCGGATGCCGTAGTCCGTTCAGCACCCCGCGCACGGCGCGCGCGCGCGCGATGGGTGCGACCACCGCGCGCCGCATGGCCCGCGGCACGCCGCGTCCGAGCGGGCGCACGGGATGCCCGAGGAGCAGGAGCGGCGCGGCGACGACCGTGAGCAGCATGTGCTGGGCCATGTGCGCGTAGAAGAGCTCGTGCGCCGCCGCGTCGAGCGGTGGGACGAGGGCGATCAGGATGGCGAGGAGGCCGAGGAAGAAGAGCGCGGATCGGTATGGGGGATGCTGTCGCAGGGTCCGTGCGCCGCGCGCGTAGACGAATGCCGCAAGGGCGACCGCCGCCAGGACGGTCACATCAACGAGGCCTGAGCGACGAGGGTTTGGCCTGCGGAGCGAAGTCGAGCCGGCGGCGGCTCAGCGCGGCTGCGCATCACACAAGGTGGAGGACGGTGAGCGTGGAATCCACCATCAGCGCGACGAACAGCAGCGCGAGGTACAGCAGCGAGTACAGGTAGGTCGTCCGCGCCACCGCCCGCAAACGGAGATCGCTCGCGCGCACGAGCCGCACCGCGAAGAGGACGAACAGCGCGCCGAGGATGATCGCCGCGATGAGGTACGGCGCACCGGCGGCGCCGATCACGAACAGCAGGATCGTGAGCGGGAGGAGGACGAGCGCGTAGCGCAGGATCCCCACCGCCGTCTCGCGATCGCCGCGGACCACGGGCAGCATCGGCACACCCGCGCGCGCGTAGTCCTCCTTGATCAGAAGGGCGAGGGCCCAGAAGTGCGCGGGAGTCCAGGCGAAGATGATCGCGAAGAGCAGCCATGCGGCGAGGTCGAGCGACCCGGTGACCGCCGCCCACCCGACGAGCGGGGGAAACGCTCCGGCCGCGCCCCCGATCACGATGTTCTGCACGGTCGTGCGCTTGAGCCACAGTGTGTAGACGATGATGTAGAAGAGCGTGCCCGCGATCGCGAGCGATGCCGCGAGCACGTTCGCCACGAGCGAGAGCAGCGTGAAGGCGAACACGTTCAGCGCGATGCCGTAGGCGACCGCATGCGAGCCGCGCACGCGGTTGGCCACGACCGGGCGCGCGCTCGTGCGGCGCATGCGCTCGTCGATGTCACGGTCGAAGAAGTGGTTGAGCGCCGCGGCGCCGCCGCTCGCCGCCGCGCCACCGACGAGCGTCGCCAGGACGATGTGCAGCGGCGGGATCCCGCGCGCCGCGGCGAACGTGCCGCCGAGTGCCGTCAGCAGGAGCAGGGACATCACCCCCGGCTTGGTGAGCGCGACGTAGTCCCGGAGCGTGTCGAGGGCCACCGGCGGGCGCCACAGGACGGCCGCGAGGGCGACGGAGGCGACCCACAGCGCGGACGCCGTCGCGGGATGGACGCCGAGCGCCCATGGCGCGAAGGCGGAGAGGGGGTTCAGCGCGCCGAGCACGATCTGCGCGGCGAAGAGGGCGCCGGTGGCGACGGCCAGCGGTCCGGCACCGGGCACCTGGGCCCGCACGCGCCACCCGGCCATGACCGCGGCCGCGACCAGGAGGCCGACGATCGCGGAGGCGACACGATGCCCCATGTGAACGAGCTGGGCCCCGCCGCCCGGAAGGAGGGCGTCGGGCGAGCAGAGCGGCCACGCGGAGCACGCGGCGGTGGCGCCGTCGCCCCGGACGTAGGCGCCCGTGAGGATCAGGACGAACACCCCGGCGGCGGCGACGACCGCCACGCGCATGCCCGGCG
>VGPA01000018.1 GCA_016875665.1 Chloroflexota bacterium
GGCGAAGACGACGTCGGGCTCGTTCGGGCGCACGGCGATGTGTCCGCTCTCGCCGCCGCCGACGGCATACGACTCGCCGGCCGGGATGGCGCTGCCGTGCAGCGAGCGGCTCGGGATGGCGATCGTCGAACCGTCCTGCTGCCCGCCGTAGACGCGATACGGAGTCCGGCGGTCCGTCGTCACGTGGTACATCTCGCCGATCGCCTGGCTCGTGGTCCCCGACCAGCTCTCGCCGCCGTTGGAGGAGATCACGGCGCCCGAGTCGCAGCCGAGGATGAGCCGCCGCGGATCACGCGGGTCGATCCACAGGTCGTGGTTGTCGGTATGGGGCGTCGCGACCATCGCGAAGGTCCGCCCCCCATCCGCGGAGCGCCAGCAGTCGGCGTTCAGCACCCACACCACATCGCGGTCGAGCGGATCGGCGTAGATGTGGTGGTAGTAGAAGGAGCGCGTCCGCAGGTTGCGGTCCTCGGAGCACCTCGTCCACGATTCGCCGCCGTCGTCCGAGCGGAAGACCGCACCGTCCGCGGCCTCGACGATCGCGTACACCCGGTTGGGATCGGGGCCGGAGACCGCGACGCCGATCTTCCCCAATACCCCCTCGGGCAGGCCCGGGCGTCGGGTGAGTTCCGACCAGGTGTCGCCGCCGTCGGTCGACTTGAAGAGGCCGCTGCCGGGCCCGCCGCTGCTCAGCGTCCAGGGCGTGCGGTGGGCCTCCCACAGGCTGCAGTAGATGACCGCGGGGTCGTGCGGGTCGAGCGCGAGATCGATCGCCCCCGCCCGCGGGCCGCGGTGCAGCACGAGCTCCCAGGTCGTGCCCCCGTCACGCGTGCGGTAGAGGCCCCGCTCGCGATTCGGCCGGTAGACGTGTCCGAAGGCCGCGACGTACGCGGTGTTCGGATCGCGCGGGTGGACGCGCACTCTGCCGATGTTCCGCGTCGGCGCGAGCCCGACGTGCGCCCAAGTCAGCCCGCCATCGACCGAGCGATAGACCCCATCGCCGTGCGAGACGTTGCTGCGGATGCAGGTTTCGCCCATGCCCGCATAGACGACGCGGGGATCCGAGGGGGCAACCGCGATCGCCCCCACCGAGGCGCGGTTGAAGAATCCGTCCGAGACGTTCGCCCAGATGACGCCGCCATCCGTCGTCTTCCAGACGCCGCCGCCGCTCGCGCCCATGTAGAAGACGCGGGAGTCCAGTGGGTCACCGGCCACCGCGACCACGCGGCCGCCGCGGTAGGGCCCGATGCACCGAAACGCGAAACCGTCGAGCGACCGCTCGATCGTGCCGCCCTTCCGCCCGACCACGCTCACCTCCCGGCCGCCCATCCACATGTCCGCACGCCGGTGCGGCCTCAGCTCCGGCGCTTGAGTGTGAGCGAAAGCGAGCCCGCGCCGGGAACCGTGGCCGTCAGCGCCATGGTGTCACCGTCGATCTTCCCGACCAAGGGGACCGTCGTGGACCTCTGCGCCGTTGCGGCGGGCGTGAAGGTGACGTTGGCGCCGCTGGCGACCCACGTTCCATTGAGGCGAACCCGCGGCCCCCCGGTCGGCCCGATTTCGCCCTCGAAGGTTCCGTTCGCGCGAACCTCGAGCCCGGCTTCGGGTTGTCGACGACCTGCCAGCGGCCGGCAACCGAAGGGGCCGCACAGCCGACGGCGATCAAACCCACGACGCCGAGCAGCAGGGCTTGCCGCATCAAGGTCACGATCACGTCTCCCACCCCGAGGCACCAAGTCATGCCGGATCGACCTCGCAGGGACATGGAACCTGGCGCGCGCGGCCGGCACCGAAGAGCCTCGGCGCACCATTCCGGCCGGGTGAGGGTCGCGCGGCGGCGCTTTCTTTGAGCGCTCGGCAGTCTCGCCATCGCACGGTCCGCCGGCGGCATCGCGGCGCCGTTCGTAAGCAGTGCCTTTTCGGCCTCCGCTCCGGTCAGCGCCGCTTTGAGCTCCTTGGCACGCTCCCGCATCGCGGCCCGCTCCTCGGCACTGAACCCCTCGGACGCGGTCTTCTTGGCCGGCATGACGCCCTCCGAAGTGAAGTCCCCAGCAGTATGCGTGAGCCCGGGTCGCGCGCTCAGCCCTCGCCCGCGCGCGTGTTGCCCTGGCGCCGCGAGCGGCGCACGATGATCCGCACGGCCAGCAGCGCCGCGAGGATCGCCGCGTAGAGCAGGGGCTGGGTCACGTCGACCTTCACCCGCCAGAGGAAGTGGAGCGCGGCGAGCGCGGCGGCCGCGTACGCCAGCCGGTGCAGCCGCTGCCAGCGCGCGAACCCCAGCCGTCTGACCGAGGCGTTGGTCGACGTGTAGGCGAGCGGAAGCAGAAGCACGAACGCGGCCGCACCCGCGGTGATGAACGGACGCTCGGCAACGTCCTCGGCGATCGCGGCGAGGTTGGCGGCCTGGTCGAGCACCACGTACACGAGCACATGGATCGAGGCGTACGCGACGGCGAGGAGCCCGAGCTCGCGGCGGATGCGGAGCGGCCAGGTCCAGCCGAACAGAAGACGCGCCGGAGTGCACGCGAGGCTCGCGACCAGCAGCACGAGCGCGGCGAGACCGAGCTGGTTGAGCGTCTCGGCGATCGGATTGGCGCCCAGCGTCCCCGAGGCCGCGCGGAGCGCGAGCGAGGCGGCGGGGAAGGCGGCACCGGCAACGACCCCGGGCTTCAGCCAGGGCAGCGGCGGGCGCCCCAGAGGGCGCCGCGTGGACGCGGGCTCCGCCGTGCCCTCCACCCCTCAATAGAGGGTGCGGGGGTCAATCCCCTTGTACAGGTCGGCGACCTCGCCGTACCCGTTGAAGGGAAGCGTGGGCCGGCGCCCGAGCTCGCCGATGCGGCGCTCGGTGGCTTGGCTCCACCGCGGATGGCTGACCGCCGGATTCACATTCGCGTAGAAGCCGTACTCGCTCGGCGCGACGACGGCCCACGTGGTCTTGGGCTGGGCCTCGGTGAAGCGGATGCGGACGATCGACTTCGCGCCCTTGAACCCGTACTTCCACGGCACGACCAAGCGGAGCGGCGCGCCGCTCTGGTTCGGCAGGACCTTTCCGTAAAGGCCCACCGCGATGAGTGAGAGCGGGTGCTGCGCCTCGTCCATGCGCAGGCCTTCGACGTAGGGCCATGGCAGGACGCGGTGGCGCACCCCCGGCATCTGCTCCGGGTCGGCGAGCGACGTGAACTCGACGTACTTCGCCTTCGCGGTGGGCTCGACGCGCGCGATCAGGTCCCGGAGCGGGAAGCCCAGCCATGGGATGACCATCGACCACGCCTCCACGCAGCGCATGCGGTAGATCCGCTCCTCGACCGTGAACCAACCGGCGAGCGTCTCCGCGTCGACGGCCTGCGGCTTCGCCACCTCGCCGTCAATCTGGATGGGCCACGGCTTGGTGCGCAGCGTGTGGGCGTTCCGCGCGGGATCCTCTTTGTCGACCCCGAACTCGTAGAAGTTGTTGTACGTCGTGACGTCGTGATACGAGGTCAGCGCCTCCGCGACCGTGTACGGCGCGGCCGCCGCCTGATAGCCGGCGAGGGCGGGCAGCTCGGGGGCGTCGGGGGGCGGCGCCTTCCCCACCAGCCACGTCATCCCGCTCCCGACGGCGAGCGCGGTGCCCGCGGCGTAGAGGCCGTTCTTGAGCAGCTCCCGGCGGTGCAGGTAGACGCCCTCGGGCGTGACCTGGTCGCGGGGTGCGGTCCCCATGCCCTGACTCTAGGCCCGCGCCGGCCAGTGAACGGTGACTCCGCCGTGCGCGTCGGCGGCGAGCACGGACAAGCCCACCCGCGCGGCCTCCGCCGGGAGCGCCGCCGCGTTGAGCCGTCCCGGGACGGCAATGAACGCTTCACCCGCCGGCGAGAGGTGCCGCGCCAGGAAGTCCGCGACCGCGTGGACGTTGCGCGACTCGTAGAGGATGTCGGCACCGAGGACGGCGTCGAAGGAGCCCAGCGTTGCGTCCCGCCAGTCCGCCGTCACGTAGGAGCAGTCCGCGACGCCCGCCGTCTCCACGCTCGCCGCGACGATCGCGAGCGCCCGCGGCTCCCAGTCGAGGAACGTGACGCGCGCGCCGCGCGCCGCGGCCGCAAGCCCGACGAGCCCGAGGCCGCAGCCGAGGTCGATCACCGCTCGGCCGTCCAGGCTCTCGTCCGCGAGGATCCTCCCGCGAGCGCTTCCGCCGACGCCCCCACCATCGTGAAGTAGGGCAGGCGCTCGTCCGTTACCGCGAACTCGTTCTGTGTCAGGGCGTAGAACGGCTTGTCGGGATCGACGGGGACCCACAGCCCGATCCGGCGCCCTGCCGCTTCGAACGTCCGCCGGGTGAGCGCGATGCCCTCGACCACCGGCGAGGAGGCGGTCATCGCTGCGTACGACGTCGACGCGGCGAAGCGCCCCTAAGTCCTGTCCCACAGCTCGCCGCTCAGCGGCGAGCCGTCCGGACCGGCGGTGTGCAGGTGATCACGCGGGACGAGCACCGCTTCCGCCATCCCATCCTCGATCACGGCGTACGAACGGCCGGCGACGTTGCTCGCCGCGGCATGCGCACCGTCCGCACCCAGCGCGAGAACGTGGAAGGGCTTGAGCGCGATGGCTGAGGCATCGGCCACCGCCGAGCGCGCGGCGGCCCGGGGTGAGATCCCGCGGGCCATCCGGTCGACCGCGATGCGCGCGGTCCCGCAGCGCAGCGCGGACTCGCCGAACCCCGTGCATGTCGCCGCGCCGGCGCGGGCGTCGGCATAGTTCCCCGCCCCGATCACCGGACTGTCGCCGAGCCTTCCGGGGTACTTGAGGGCCCAGCCGCTCGTCGTAACCGCCGACGCGAGCCCGCCCTTCGCGTCGCGCGCGATGAAGTTGACTGTGCCGTGCTCGCGTACCGGCCGCACCAGTGTCGCGAGCTCCCCGCGCGAACCGATGTCCGAAGCGCTCTCGCCGAGTGCGCGCAGGCGATCCTCCCAGTAGCGGCGTGCGGCGTCCGTCAGCAGCTCGGCGGGCTCCGCACCGCTCTCACGAGCGAAGCGTGCCGCGCCCGCGCCCACAAGGAGCACGTGCGGCAGGCGATCCATGACCGCTCGCGCCACGGTGATCGGATGCAGGAAGCCTTGGAGTGCGCCGACCGCCCCCGCGCGGAGCGTGGTGCCATCCATGATCGAGGCGTCCAGCTCGACGACCCCGAGCAGATTGGGCAGTCCACCGAGGCCCACGCTTTCGTCGCGCGGATCTGCTTCGACGATGCGGGCACACGCCTCGACCGCGTCGAGCGCCGTCCCGCCGCGGCGCAGCACGGCCATACCCTCGGCGAGCGCCTCCCGCCCGTTCGCGCTCGCCACGATCACCGCCCGGGCATCCACGGAGGGCAATCATGGCAGGCACGGCGGCGACCATGCGCCGCGATTGCGGGGGGAGCGCGCACCGGTGTCCGGGCGTTCCTCGCACGGGCCGACGCGGACCACGGCAGGCCCACGGCCGCGCTCGCCGTCCTCGGCGCGGGCGCAATCGTCTCGATCCTCGGCTGGATCCCGCTCGGGATCCCCTCGGCACTCGTGTCGAGCATCGTGCAGCCCCGGAACTGCACGCTCGCGGGCACCGGCATCGTGGCGGTGCTCTGCCAGGTCAAGGTCGCAGTGCTCACGCTCGCGTCCCCGATCGCGTGGCTCGTGCTCGTCTACGTGCTGCGGACGCGGATCAGCGGGGCGGTGCGCGCCGGGATCGCGCGGCTTCCCGCGGAGGCCCGCTTCCTCGTGCCCGCCGGAGTGGCGCGCGGTCTGTTCACGATGACCTGGGCGCAAGCGCACCGCGACCCGCTCGCGTGGGCATCGTGCCGCGGATCGTGTTCCCCGCGCTGATCGGCTTCGTGGCGTCCGCGACCACCGAGTGGAGCGGCGCGATCCAGCGCTGGCTTGCCGCGTTCTCCGCGCGCCGCGACGGACTCGACCGTCGACGCCGCTACGCGATCGCCGCCGCCGTGCCGCTCGCCTGCGCGCTCATCTTCGCGGTCGACGACGGCGGCGTGGCCTTCAAAGAGCAGCTGCTGGTCCTCATCGGTCTCGGGAGCTCGTACCTCACGCTCGTGTCCCGCGATGGTGACGTGCTCGGTGCGGTGCGCCGCCTCGTGGAGGAGCGTGCGTGAGGACGCGCGTCGCCGCGCTCGCCGTTCCTACGCTCCTCGCACTCGTGCGGCGCCAGCTGGTACATGACGATGAGCGTCGTGGCCGGCGGCGCCGCGCTCGGTTCGGCCGTGCTCGCGTCCGCGCTGACCCGCGACTCGCTCGCCAAGCGCGCGCCGGCCGCATCGGACCTCGAGACGAGCACGGGCCCCGCGGACCCGCCTGCCGGGGCGGACACGCCAACCGCATCGGGCCAGCCGGATGCCTCCGGAGCGGGAGGCGACCCGCGCCGACCCTCCATGGAGGAGCGGGTGGTGAAGGCGGGCGGTGACTTCGCGGCGAAGATGACGAAGGAGACGGGGACGGTCGGCAGGCGCGTCGCGCTGGGCTACGAGACGGTCACGACGATCGCGGACGGCGACGGTGCGCTGGATGGGACGTCGGATGTGGTCGAGGACATCGCGCAGAAGCGGATCGAGTCCGCGGTGAAGCAGGGAGCGGGAATCGAGAAAGCCGCGCCCGACCCGGCACCGCCGAGTACGTCGGGAGCATCCGCCGCGGCGAGGTTCTGCGGCTCGCGCGGTGCCGCGGCCCGGGCCGCTGCGAGGTTCTGCGGTCAGTGCGGGGCGAATCTGGCACGGGGGTCAGCGCGGCCATCGCATCGCACGCGCCCGTTGAATGGGATACTTGACCGCCGAGCGCGCCCCAGGCGCGGCCCCTCAACAGGAGAAGTGCTGATGACCGCCGAGACTTCTTACCACCGCACCGAGGTGCGCAAGATCCTCCAGCAGGCGCGGAATGCGGCGCGCACGTCGCTCACCGCACCGGAAGGGCGCCTTGTGTGCGAGGCATACGGAATCACGACGCCCCGTGAAGTGCTCGCAACCTCGGCGGACGCGGCGGCGACGGCGGCGGCGAGCATCGGGTTCCCCGTCGTCCTGAAGATCGTTTCACCCGAGATCCTGCACAAAACCGAGGCCGGAGGGGTGCGCGTCGGGATCGGGTCCGCCGAGGCGGCTCGGCGGGCGTACGACGAGATCATCGCGAGCGCGAGGAAGTACGACTCCAAAGCGCGGATCGACGGCGTGCAGGTGCAGCAGATGGTCGCCGGTGGGCGTGAGGTCATCGTCGGCGCGACGACGGACCCCAGCTTCGGCAAGCTGGTCGCGTTCGGGCTCGGCGGCGTCCTGGTCGAAGTGCTCCGGGACGTGACATTCCGCCTCGCCCCCGCAACGACCGCCGACGCCCTCGGGATGCTCGATTCCATCCGCGGCGGTCATGTGCTCGGCCAGTTCCGCGGCGGGCCGGGAGTGAACCGCGACGCCCTGGCGGACCTCATCCGCCGCGTGTCCGACCTCGCGGCGGACCACCCGGAGATCGCCGCGGTGGACCTGAACCCGGTCTTCGTCGATGAACGCGGCGCCACGGCGGCGGACGTGCGCGTCGTCCTCGACTTCGATCCTGCCCCCGCACGGCAGCGCTTCAGCGGCGACGAGATCCTCAGGCTGATGAGGCGCGTCATGAAGCCGAAGGCGGTGGCCGTGATCGGCGCGTCGGCCGAGCACGGCAAGATCGGCAACTCGATCATGCGGAACCTGATCGGTGGAGGGTTCCCCGGCGCGATCCACCCGGTCAACCCCAAGGGCGACGAGATCGAGGGACGCACGGTCGCCCACAGCATCGACGAGCTGCCCGACGGCGTGGACGTCGCGCTCTTCGCGATCCCGGCGCCGCTGGTCAACGACGCCATCGCGGCGTGCGGGAGGAAGGGCATCCCCGCCGCGATCCTGATCCCGTCGGGCTTTTCGGAGACCGGCAACGTCGAGCTGCAGGCGAAGATCACCGAGACCGCGAAGCGCAGCGGGGTCCGGCTGATGGGACCGAACATCTACGGCTACTACTCCACGCACGCGAACCTGTGCGCCACCTTCTGCACGCCCTACGACTTCAAGGGACCGGTCGCGCTCTCCTCGCAGTCGGGTGGCATCGGGATGGCCATCCTCGGCTTCGCGCGCTCCGCGGGCGTGGGCGTCTCCGCGATCGTCGGACTCGGCAACAAGGCCGACATCGACGAGGACGAGCTGCTCACCTACTTCGAGCAGGACGACAACACGCAGTGCGTCGCGATGCACATGGAGGACCTCAAGGACGGCCGCGCCTTCGCGGAGGCCGCACGGCGCGTGTCCAAGAAGAAGCCGGTGGTCGTCCTGAAAGCGGGGCGCACCGCGTACGGCGCGAAGGCCGCGAGCTCGCACACCGCCGCACTCGCCGGAGACGACAAGGTCTACGACGACATCCTCCGCTCCGCCGGCGTGGTGCGCGCACCGGGCCTCAACGAGATGCTCGAGTTCGCGCGCGCCCTGCCGATGCTGCCCACGCCCAAGGGCGAGAACGTCGTCATCATCACCGGCGCCGGAGGCTCCGGCGTGCTGCTCTCGGACGCCTGCGCCGACAACGGCTTGCGGCTGCTCACCCCGATGCCGGCGGACCTCGACGCCGCGTTCCGCAAGTTCATCCCGCCCTTCGGCGCGGCGGGCAATCCGGTCGACATCACGGGCGGCGAGCCGCCGTCGACGTACCGCAACACCGTCGCGCTTGGGCTGACCGACGAGCGGATCCACGCGCTGGTCCTGGGGTACTGGCATACGATCGTGACCCCGCCGATGGTGTTCGCCAACATGCTGATCGGCGTGGTCGAGGAGCATCGCGCCAAGGGGATCGACAAGCCGATCGTCGCCTCGCTCGCCGGGGACGTCGAGGTGGAGGAGGCGTGCAAGCTCCTGTTCGAGCACCGCATCGTGGCCTACCCGTACACGACGGAGAAGCCCGTTCAGGTGCTCGCCGCGAAGTACCGCTGGGCGAGAGCCGCCGGCCGCCTGGGGTAGGCCTACCGCGCGGCGGTCGCGGCCTCCGCCGCCCCGCGGACGGCGGGCTTCATGCGCGCGAGCAGGACGGTGAACGCGACGCCGACGACGCACAGCGCCGCGACGGTGTCGAACCCGAGCGCGAACGAGCCCGACAGATCCTTCAGTGCACCGATCAGGTAGGCGAACGTGAAGGCGCCCGCGTTGGCGAAGAAGTTGCCGAAGCCCGTGGAGCGTCCGGCCGTCGCCGGGCCGAGGAGCTGGATCGGCAGCGCGAACATCGGACCGAAGCCGACCTGGCGGCAGACCTCGCTCGCACAGGCCCACACGATGATCGCGAGCAGCCCTTCGGCGCGGACGAGCAGCACCGTGCACGCTGCGAGGGCCCCAATCGATCCGCCGATCACCAGGTAGGGGTTCCGCAGGCGGTCGTTGACGTAGCCCCCCAGGAGGTTCGACGGTGCGGTGAACGCCGCGGCCGCAATGGCCACCACCCCGGCCTCTTGGAGCGAGAAGCCCTTTTCGAGCACGATGAGCGAAGGCAGCCAGGTCACCACGCCCATCGTGGCGGCCAAGCGGACGAAATGGACGACCCCCATCATCCACATGAGCCGGAAACGGAACAGATGCGTCATCTCGGCGAGCGGCGAGCGGTCCGAACGCCGCCCCGGGGGTCCCGGATGTCCCCACCGCCAGTACGCGACCCACATCATCACGCCGCTGAGGCCGAACGCGACGAACAGCGTGCGCCATCCAAGCGGCTGCACGAGCGCCGGTCCGAGCGTGTTGAGCACGAGCATCGACCCGAACCCCCCGATCGTGATCATGCCGAGGGCTGTGGAGAGGCGATCGCGCGAGAACAGGGCCGACATGAGTAGCATGCCCGGCGCGAACGTGAGCGCCCGGAAGACCCCGGCCACGGCCTGTATCACGATCAGCAGCGACAGGGCCGAGAGCTGCGCGAAGACGACGACGCACAGGCTGGCCCCGAGGAATCCGACCAGGAACACGCGCTTCGGTCCGAAGCGGTCGGCGAGGTAGCCGGTGGGGATCTGCATGAGTGCATAGGTGACCGAGGCGGCCGCGACGAGCGAGCCGGCCTCCGCGAACGTCAAGCCGAGCTCCGCGCGGATCAATGGGAGGAAGAGCGACAGACCCCCGGGCGCGAGCCCCATCACGCCCTGGCCTGCGAGCTGAAGTCCGACGAATCGCCAGCGCCGCGCGCCGAACGGGGGGACCGTGACCGGGGCTGCTGACACAGCGCAGAGGGTAGAGGGGCCAGCAACGGGGCGCGGGCTCGCGCCTTCCCGCGCTTCATCCATTCGTACAATCACCGCCGTCCCCACGGCGAGCTGGGAGGGCTGACCCCGATGCAGAGGCTCGTCAACGATCTCCGCGGGCAGCACAACTAGCCGGGGGTCAGGCGCCCGGGCGTGCTCCGCAGAGCGCGGCGTCGTAGAAGCGCAGGTACTCGCGCACGTTCGCGCTCCAGTAGAGGCCCGAGTGGTCACCGGGCCACTCGCGCCAGTCGTGGGAGATGCCGAGCTGGCGCAGCTCGCCGCCGAACTGGCGCGCGAGCGGCGCCCATGGGTCGGACGTGCCGATGTCGATCCAGAGCTTGAAGGCGCGGGCCTCGGTGGGACGGCTGGCCACCAGCTGCATCGGGTCGCGCTTCGCGTACTCGCCCCGGTCGCCGAAGTACGCCGGAGCGCTGCCGAAGCGGCGGAGGACGAGGCTGTGCGCGCCGACGGCGCCGTACGTGCCCGGGAAGTTGACCGCGAGCTGGAGCGCGCCGTGCGCCCCCATCGACATGCCGCCGATCGCGCGCCCGTCCCGATCACGCTCGACGCGGAAGGTGGATCCGACCTCCCGCACGAGGTCCACGGCGGTGTACTGGCCGTAGCGCGGGCCGTTGTTGGCGTGGTCGGTCCAGTACGCGGTGCCGCCATCGGGCATGACGATCAGAAATGGCTTGATCTCGCGCGTGCGGATCATCTGCTCGGCGATCTTCCCCACCCCGACGTCGAGCCACTGCCGCTCGTTGCCGCCCATGCCGTGGAGCAGGTACAGCGCCGGATAGCGCCGCTGCGAGTCGTCGTATCCCGGCGGCAGCCACACCACGTACCGCATGTCCCGGCCGAGCGCCTCGCTGCGGAAGGTACGCGCTTCGACGCGGGCCGGGCTGGCGCTCACGATGTCGTCGAACCGCTCGACGCGCGTGCGACAAAGGTAAGGAGTGGTGGATCCTCACCGTCAGCGCAACGCATCGATGATGCGTGTGCTGATCGGGAGGGATCGACGTGGCGGAGATGGGACGACCGGGCTTGTCCCCGGCGCAGAAGCACGAGCTGTGGCAGCGCTGGAAGGCGGGGCAGTCGCTCAGCGAGATCGGGCGTGCGCTCGAGCGCCACGCGGGCTCGATCCACGGCGTGGTGGCGTCCAATGGCGGCTTCGTCCCGCGCCTGCGGCGGCGGCGCGCCTCGGCGCTCGCGGTTCACGATGCTCGTGAAGGTCAAGGGCAAGAACACGCGCACCGTCACGAGCGCGCTCCGCCGGCGGATCCGCACCTTGCCGCGCGAGCTCGCGCGGACGCTCACCTGGGACCGTGGCACCGAGCTCGCCGAGCATCGGCGCTTCACGATCGCGACCGACGTGCAGGTGTACTTCTGCGATCCGCGCAGCCCGTGGCAGCGCGGCACGAACGAGAACACCAACGGACTGCTGCGCCAGTACCTGCCGAAGGACAGCGACCTCTCCCGTCACAGCCAGGCGGAGCTGAACGCGATCGCGAAAAGCCTCAACACCCGACCGCGGAAGACGCTCGGCTATCAGACCGCCGCGGCTATCCTCCGAGGCGGCGTTGCGCTGACGGGTTGAGCTCACGGTCCGTTACCTAGAGCGCGAACTCTCCCGGTGCGATGCGCTCGCGGCCGCGGAGATACGGACGCAGCGCGGGCGGAACCGACACGGACCCGTCGGCCTCCTGGAAGTTCTCGAGCACGGCGATCATCAGCCGCGGCAGGGCGAGGCCCGACGCGTTCAGCAGGTGGGGGTGGTCGCTGCGGGTCGAGCCCTCACGCTTGAACCTGATGTTCGCGCGCACGGATTGGATGGCCCCGCAGTTGGACGCGGACGACACCTCGAGCCACTCGCCCACTCCGGGCGCCCACGCCTCGATATCGAAGCCGCGCATCGCGTTGAACCCGAGGTCGCCGCTGCAGCGCTCCACGATCCGCGCCGGGATCCCCAGCTTCTCGAGCACCTCGACGGCGAGGCCCGTCATCCGGTCGAGCTCCGCGGGCGAGTCCTCGGGCTTGCAGATCACGACCATCTCGACCTTGTCGAACTGGTGGCCGCGCTTGATCCCGCGTACGTCGCGGCCGGCGCTCATCTTCTCGCGCCGGAAGCACGCGGTGTACGCGACGTAGCGGATGGGCAGGGCGTCGGCCGGGACCGTCTCGTCGCGGTGCAGCGCGACGAGCTGCGGCTCCGCCGTCGGCACGAGCCAGACGTCGTCGTCCTCGTCGCGATAGAGATTCTCGTCGAAGTGCGGGAGCTGGCCGCTCGCGGTGAGCGT